>JAQVEQ010000032.1 GCA_028697875.1 Novosphingobium sp.
GTCGCGGAGTTCGAGACGGACATTCGGGCCGAACGGAAACGGGACGGGATCGAAGCGGCCAAGGCTCGGGGCGTCTACAAGGGCCGTCCGGCCACCATCGACGCGGATGCGATCAAGGAGGCGCTGGCTGCCGGGGAGAGCCCTGCGGCGCTGGCGAAGCGGCTGGGGATCGCTCGGTCCACCGTTTACCGCCTTAAGGATGCCGCCTAATTCACCTTAGCTTCGTTCAGAAAATAATCGGGTAAGATGAACAACCTCTAACCCACAGCCTGTGGGGTCTTGAGGCACTTTCAGACCCCCATATGTAGTGGCGCTGACCAGCTAGGCAGATTGTCGGCGTAAGGGGGCGAAACGGGACCTGCCGACTGCGGGCAGTCCCTACTCCCCGCTTCACCTATCCCACTTCAAGATGGGCACCGGAGCGGCTTCCATGCCCAAGCTCTCCATGAAGTACCGACCGAACGCGGATCGGATGGCCTCGGCAGCTACCTCCTCGTTCCCCTGAGCCACCAACAGTGCATCATGGACCGGCAGGAAGCCTAGCCCCCGCTCCATCAAATCCTCCATCGCCAACCTCATGATTTCCGCCTCGTGCCACTGGAGGTCTAGCGGGCCGATACCGTATCGCCAGAGCTGCCGAAGGAACGGGTACCGTTCAAGCCCGGCTTCCTTCGCTTTCTTGAGACGATTGCCGCCGTTCGCTGCACCGGAAGACCCAAGCGCCAAGACCAGCCATTGCTTTACCCACTCCCGGTCAACCCTAGGAACCGCGTAGGGATCGCCTGAGGGGTCGAATGGGAGGCCAAGGAGCCCGTGCAGGATCGTGAGATGGGAGGCGCTAATATCGACCTCTCGGGCAAGTTTCCCGTCGATACGGATGGCACCTTGCCGAGTTTCCTTCCCGCCGACCATGCGCTCGTAAGGGTCCGCTTCGGGCATACTGTAGAAGCGCCCGTGCCACTGGTAGTCAAAGGCCTCTTGGTCCGCGTTGCTGTAGGACCGGCGAAGCCCAGTGAAGACGATCCCTGTCACCCGGCCCTCGGCCATCAGGTAGGCGTTTAGACGCTCCATCGCCTCAATGATCGGCTGGGCTCGCGGATCGTCTGCGGGAAATGGCAGCCGCTTCGCCTCGCTCCCGTCCTCCGGCTTCGTCGCGACAAGCTGCAAGACCTCTGCGGGAGCTGGGACTGCATCCCTGCCAAGCGTGAAGTGCGTAGTGAAGTCGCCCAGCCCCACCCCGTGCTCTTCGGCAAGCGCCAAGAGCTTCGCGGACGGACGGAAGGATGTGCGGGCAGCCCTTCTTTTCGCGCGTCCAAAGACGGTCTCAGTGTAGTAATATCCGGGCAGCTCCTCCAGATACCCAGCCGCCCCTAACGCCTTCCGCATGGTCGTGAAGGCAGTCTTGCCACCGGGTACAGCGACAAGGTGATTGTTGTCCGTCGCCAACTTACTCCACTTGCCCGCTCTGGCAGCCGTGAGGAGGTCGGCAAGGAACGCTTCGGTTGCCGCACGGTACTTAGGAACCATGGTTGGCCTAAGCTGGCCTTGGGATTTCTGAAACGGGACAACAATCTGGTCCACGATCCATGCAACCAAGGAGGCCGCTTGCGGGGACTTCACGCCGCCTTTTAGCGGCATGGCGAGGCTGTAGGTCCTTGCGTCCCTGCGGTCGGACTGCCGGTCTTCTTCAGCCAGCTCAGAAAGAGGCGTATGGAGATGCATAGAGGATAATCATCAATCACTTAACCTGTAGCCAGCTTCGGACTATCTTAAGGTAACGGAGGGTAGGCTTAATGCATAGTAGACAAAAACTCTAGCACAGCCTGAAAGCGAGCAACGTGCGCCCCAGAAACAGACCGAACAAGCCCCAGCCAGTCCGAGGGCGTTTCCACCGGGGAACTTTCAGACCCTACGCCGCCAAGAGCTACCGCACGAAGCGAAAGTCCCGGTGGAGCTTCCGGGACCTCACGCTGGCCGTGGCCGTCATCGCGCTCCTTGCGCTCGCGGGTTTCCGCTGGGTTGCTGGCGGGACCAAAGAGGCCGACAAGTTTGCGTGCGTCTCGCCTCGGGTGCTGGATGGCGATACGATAGATTGCGGCGCTACCCGTGTGCGCCTTCAGGGGATCGACGCTCCGGAACTCCCCGGACACTGCCGACCGGGACGGAACTGCACCCCCGGCGATCCCTATGCCAGCACAGCGAACTTGAGCAGGCTGGTGAACGGGAAGACGCTTGAGTGCCGAAAGACCGATGTGGATCACTATGGCAGGACTGTGGCTCGCTGTAAGGCTGGCGACGTGGATGTGTCCTGTGCTCAGATTGCTGGTGGGTATGCCGTCCGGCGCTATGCGATGATCTTGTGTTGGCCTTAGAACTTCCGCTGCGCTCGGGATGGGTCGAACTTCTCACACTGACCAGTGAAGTCTCCAGACTTCCCAGAGATGCTTATGGTCCCCGTGTAGCGATCCAGCCGTAGCTTGGGGTTGTTGAGTGCGCTCACTCCTACCGTTCCGCGTATCTCGCCCTCGGTCCTTTCGATGGACCGCAGCTTGAACCATCCGTCCTCACCGCCCCGGATCACGGGCAGCATCGAGCGAGGCATCCGGACCCGGCCTTCGTCGCCATCAATCCACAGGCTGACCTGTTCTTCAAAGCCGACCGACTTATTGCCGATCACGGTCCCTTGGGCATAGTTGCCGTTGTTGTCCCAGCCGTATGCCGTAGCGGAAGTTGCCTTGTTCGCCGTACCACCGCCGTAGCAGACGAGGTCAATGCGTTCCCCGTCGTCTGCCAGCGCAGGCCCGGACATAGCCGCAGCGATGGCGCTGGCGATGGCCGTAATCCTTCGGATCATATGTCGCCGTCTCCTAGGTTGCCGGGCTGTGTAACCTCCCCATATCAAAGTACTTGGGAAAGACGGCAACCACGAGGTCCATAACACCCCTAAGCCAAATGAGAAATCGAAAGGGCCGCATCAACACTGAGCGGGCCTCTGTCGATCCAGAGAAGCTATTGCCGAAACCTTCTCGGCACGTCATATTACCCATCCAATCACTGGCTCCGGGTCGAACCAATCGTGGGGAGATCACGCGCTTCTTCAGGAGGCGCGAGAGCCCCATGACTACTACCACAGACACCGACCCATGGACGCTGCACGGCAGCTTCTATTCCATCATCGTCAAGCGGGCCGCAGTGGTCCGAAGCTACCCCGGTGGCGTCGAAGCCTTCGAGCGGCTGGAGGAACCCGCACGGAAGAACGGGGCGCTATTCCTTCTGGCCCGTATGGAACCGGACGGGGTCGATCAGGCCCTTGAGCGCCTGCACAGGGCCGGAGTGGTTCCCGGAGAGGACGTGGCGGTGCTTGAGCTTGCCAGTGGCCCACTTCTGGAGTGCCCCGGCGTTGTCTTCGCTAGTGACGGTGACTTCTTCCTCCCGAAGTGGTCGGTCATTGCCGATCCCGACTATATCCCGAGCGAAGCTGCATCCATGCACTGGCTACCGCCAGAGGCCCCTCAGCCCTCACAACAGCCTGAAGCGACTGTGCGAGCCGTACAGCCTCCGAGGGGACTGACCGCCAACCAGTATTACCAATGGCGCGGCCTGCACTCCCCGGACGAGGAGGAGGACCAATGAAAGGCCCAGACGAGGGCATCGGCTGCATCATTGTCGCTGGCTATTGTGTGCTGGTCATCGCGACCGGTTTCCTTTTTCACATCGGCTGGAACATGCTGGACGGGATGTGAAAGACACAGGCAACAACCTGACAGGGGCACCTACCGCTCAAATTTTCATTGATTTTTAAGAAGGTTGCCGAGATTGTAGCACCCTCTTTAGAAAACTTTGGGGGAACTTATGCGCCTATTGATTATCGCTTCTGTGCTTGCTCTGACTTCGACTGCCGCAGTAGCCCACAGCGGTGGCACGGATAGCAATGGCTGCCACATGAACCACAAGACGGGCGAATATCACTGCCACAAACCTAAGTGACCAGAGGGGGCAGCCTGTACGGTTGCCCTTTCACCCCTCGATTTTCCCCTCAGGACTCGCTGGAGAGTCGATAGCCCCCCGCTGGCACCCGAGGACTCAGCGAGGCAGATCGGCGCTCAGCGAGGCTCCTATGGAATCTGAGAGGGGCTATGGGGCCCGCCACGGCTTCACCAGCTCCAGAATGTCGACCTCGAAGCGTAGACGGTCAAGCTGCTGTGCCAGCGCCTCAAATTCGCCGTAGTCGTCGTCTGTGCTGACCCTTCCGGGGGACTTACGGCCCTGAATGTACTCGCGGGCGTCCCGTGCGATACCTGACGCACGAGCGGCAGTCGTCCACGTGTGCCGGAACTCTCGCATAGGTTGCCTACCAGCCGCCCGAGGCAAGATGCCTTGATCGTAGATGTGAGCGCACCACTTGTCACCGAACGAGGAGTAGAGACGCCCAAACTTGTTCCGGACCCGAAGCTGCGGAAACAGTGTCTCTTCCCCCTGCCCCTTCAGGTGCTGGACGTAGCCCGCAAAGTTCAGCGAAAGGAGCGGGAGGGGCACAGGAATAATCCGCCCTCCAGACCCCTTCTTGTCTGTCTTCAGCCGCTGTGCGCCCTTCTCGGGGTGATGGCGCTGCGCCTGTAGGTCGAGCATCCACCGGCCCGTCTCCGGGTCCTTCCAGACATCGTCAAGCACGAGCTGGACCAACTCTTCCGGGCGTGCCCCAGTAAATAGAGACAGCAGCGGCAGCCAGTAAGCCGTCTCACCTCTCCCCCAACGGGGTTGGTCCCCGCCTGCGAAGAAAGGTTGGCCGAATATCCCTCGGAGCTCATCGGCGGAGAAGCCCTTGGCCTTTCTCTCATTCGTCCTGAGCTGTTCGAACTTCCTCCCGGTGAACGGATTAGCGAGACGCTCGGAGATGAGGCCTTCCTCAGCCTGCGCCTTCGTCCAGCGAGCTCCCAAGGTCCGGCAGTGCTTCTCCAGCGTCCGAGGGTTGACCCGCTCCACATCCTTGTCGGCATAGAGCTGGACGAGGTCAGCCAAAGGCAACGCCCGCTCCTTCGCAGTCACCCTTGCGGGCCGACGCGCCACCAAATCCAAGAAGCGGCTGACCTCGGCACGGGTAAGCTCGTGCGGCTGGAGGTCGCCCAGAGCATCGCAAAGATAGCGAAGAGCGGTCCTCGTCTGTGCCTTGCTAGGCTCCCCGAAGTCCATCCGGGGGCTTTCCAGCATCCCCTCGACGATTTCTCGGAACGATGGGCCGATGAGGGGCACAGCGGCGACGGACGACTGCGCCACGGGGGCTTCGGGCATGGGCGGGGTCGGGACAATTTTCCCGTCCATCCGCTCAAGCTCCGCCTCGTGGACCGCAATGGCCGTCTCATTCAGCTTGACGCACAGGTCCCGGAAGGCCGGGCTCGACGGATCGACCACAAGCCCTTCGGACGCGGCCAGCTCGACAGCCTTCTCCCGCCAAGCATCCAAGATGCCCTCAAGGTCACCATCGGCGCTGAAGTCCCGGTAGATTTCCAGCGCGACCTCTGTGGCAATCTTGATGCCCTGAGACCAGAGGGCGGAAGGACGCGGGGGCGCTATCTCATATCCCGCCCTCTCCATGGCTATTGAAACAAGCTCTCCGCGTGCCTTGGCTGCGGGATCAAGCCGCCGTGCGGCATCGTCCGCCAGCTCTCGGCTCCGGTAGGTCTCCACAAGGAAGGCAATTTTTGGGCTGTCCAAGTTATCGAACGTTCCAGCCGCCAACTTCTCGGCACGGGACACCATCGCAGCGTACTGACGTGCAGCGGCCTCGAAGCAGTCCATCGCGCACGGCTCAGTGATCGAGCGGGCACCTAGGCTGACCTTCAGCTCCGTTAGGGTCTCGCCTGCCTTGCCGACGTAGGCCCGGAGTCGCTCTGGGAAGGTCCGCCGATAACGCAGGATGCCGGTCTTCGGGTCTGCTTGGAGATAACGCACACTGACTTCCACGAGAAAGGCCTCTTTGTACCACCGGATGTACCTCCGAGACACAGAGAAAGCCTAGAAAATCAGGGATTTACCGATTTTTCAACCGCTTGGGGTTGACATGGATGCCCCGCGTGGATTCGAACCACGATTGACGGAGTCAGAGTCCGTAGTCTTACCATTAGACGACGGGGCAATTCGGAGGCGTGCCTCTAAGCGCGGGATGGCCTGCGGTCAAGAGGATGGTGCCCTCTTTCGAAGATAGCCCCGACAAGGCTCCTTTCCCACGCGTGACGCCCTCTTGCCGGATTCGCCCGGCGCTTGTAGCATCGCACTCAAGTACCTGCGGATTTTGCAGGGATAAGCATAAGAAAGACTGACGATTATGGCGGATTTCACTCCGCCGGAGCGGCACCGGGAAACGGTGACGGATAAGGAAAAAGGCTCGACGCAAGGGGAAACGCGAGCACCCAGGGCCGCCAAGGCCCGTTCCGAATCCCCTCCGCCCGGCAAAAGCAAGGCAGCCCGGGGCCGTCCTCCGGCAGGATGGGAGGCAGCAGGCAATGCAGGGCCGTTGCCACGCCAGGCCTATGCCGCACTCGACCTCGGCACCAACAATTGCCGCTTGCTGATCGCCCGGCCGCAGGGCCAGCATTTCACTGTCATCGACGCCTTCAGCCGCGTCGTCCGCCTTGGCGAAGGCTTGGCCCAGACCGGCCGGCTGAGCGAGACGGCGATGAACCGCACGATCAACGCGCTCCGCATCTGCGCCGAGAAGCTCAAGCGCCGCAATGTCCGGCTCGCCTGGTCGGTCGCCACCGAAGCCTGCCGCAGGGCGGAAAACGGCGTGGAATTCATCGAGCGGGTACGGCACGAAACGGGCATCGCGCTCGACATCATTTCGGCGCAGGACGAAGCGCGGCTGGCCGTGCTGGGTTGCCACATCCTGCTGGAGGAAGGCCCTGGCCCGGCAATGATCTTCGACATCGGCGGCGGCTCCACCGAACTCGTGCTGATCGAGACGGGCGATGGCGCGCCCCGGATACTCGACTGGCAAAGCGTGCCCTGGGGCGTCGTTTCGCTGACCGAGACGTGCGGCGGCGAGGCGGAGACGGCGGAAGGGCGCGCGGCGCGTTACGCCGAAATGCGCCGGCTGGTCTCGGAAAGCTTTGCCGGTTTCGCCGCGCGGATCGAACAGGCTGGCGAACCCGGCCTGCGCCTGCTCGGCACCAGCGGCACGGTGACCACGCTCGCCAGCCTTCATCTCGACTTGCCGCAATACGACCGCAAGGCCGTCGACGGGCTGATCGTCCCGGCCGATTCGATGCGCGCGATCAGCCAGCGCCTGTCGGTCATGTCCCCGCAGGAGCGGCGCGAACTGCCCTGTATCGGGCGGGAAAGGTCCGACCTCGTCATTGCCGGCTGCGCGATTCTCGAATCGATTCTCGACATCTGGCCCGCCGACAAGCTGGGCGTCGCCGACCGGGGCATCCGCGAAGGGATCCTGCGCAGCCTGATCGCCTCCGACCGGCGGGCCGAACGCGGCCGCGCTTCCGGCCGCAAGGCACGGCGGGGCGGCCGCAAGTGAGCCGTTCGGGCAAGAACCCCGACAAGAAGCTGCGCACGGGCAAGAAGCGCAGCCAGTCCTCGGCCCGCTGGCTGACCCGCCAGCTCAACGACCCCTACGTGCGGCAGGCCAAGGCCGACGGATACCGCAGCCGCGCGGCCTACAAGCTGGCCGAACTGGACGACCGATTCGGCCTGCTCAAGCAGGCCACGCGCGTGGTCGACCTCGGCATCGCGCCGGGCGGCTGGAGCCAGGTCGTGCGCAAGCGCGCGCCCAAGGCGGCGGTGGTCGGCATCGACCTGCTGCCGACCGAGCCGATCGAAGGGGTGACGATCTTCCAGATGGACTTCATGGCCGACGAAGCACCCGCCGCGCTCGAATCGGCACTGGACGGGCCGCCCGATCTGGTCCTGTCCGACATGGCCGCCAATACGGTGGGCCACAAGCAGACCGACCACTTGCGCACCATGGGGCTGGTGGAAACCGCGGCCGATTTCGCGATCCAGACCCTCGCCCCCGGCGGCGCCTTCGTGGCCAAGGTGCTGGCGGGCGGGACGGACACCGACCTCCTCGCCCTGCTCAAGCGCCATTTCGCCAGCGTCAAGCACGCCAAGCCCCCGGCGAGCCGCAAGGATTCATCGGAGTGGTACGTGATCGCGCAAGGGTTCAAGGGCCGGGACTAGGTTCAGGCGCCGGCACAGGACGCCGCCGCCCGCCTGTTACTTTCCGCGTAACGCAAAACGGCATGTTCTCCGCCCGGTTTCCCAATATATTACAGGATGTTGCCTGAATATCGTGTAACCTTTGGCAGACGCGCTTCGCCACTTGCCAGGCATCCGCAGGGAGGATGGTGTTCGTGCCGTACATGGCCCGCCTTGTGGCAGCTTCGGCGCATGTAGGAAATGTCCGATGTTCCTGCCGTCCGCCCCGCCCCCGGACGTGGCCTGCGGATACGAAAACGGCACCGGCCCGCAGGCCGATGCCGTTTCATATTCCACAAATCCGGCGCGCACCCGGCGCGCCCGGACGCTATCCTCAGTGCGCGGCCGGGGCAGCCGCGGCTTCCGCAGCCGGAGCTTCGGCCGCGGCACCTTCCGCCGGTGCCTCGCCACCTTCGGCAGCGGCGCCTTCTTCGGCCGCAGCCGGGGCGTCGGCTGCCGGAAGCGGCAGGTTCGAACCCTGGGTATTGAGATAGGCGATCAGGTTGGCGCGGTCTTCCATCTTGCCCAGACCGGCAAAGCTCATCTTGGTGCCCGGCGCGAAAGCCTTCGGGCTGGTCAGCCATTCGTTGAGCAGATCGAACGTCCAGTTGCCGCCCTTGCCCGACAGCGCGCCGGAGAAGGCGAAACCGCCCGCACCCTTGCCGATCGCTTCGCCGACGACGCCATGAAGGTTCGGGCCGATCCCGTTCGGGCCGCCGGCATTGATCGTGTGGCACGAGACGCACTTGCCGAACAGCTTTTCGCCCTTGGCCACATCGGCATTGGCGAGCAGCGTATTGAACGACGGCCCTTCGGCGGCGGCACCGCCTCCGGTTTCCGCGCCTTCGATCGCATAGCCCATTTCGTGGGGACGATGCACTTTGTCGGCCTGGAAAAACTTGGCGCTGATGCTGGACAGGCCAAGTGCGACGACACCGGCAAAAAGCGTCCAGCCGGCAATGGTATTGAAACGGTCGTTCATCCGGAAGAACCTGCAGGTTAGAAATTTCTGCGCGCCGCTCTAGTGGCGACTCGCATCATTCGCAAGGCCCATTGCGGATTTGCTGCACAGGCCTTAGCGCAAACACCATGCATAGCTTCCCCGCACCCGCCCTCGCCCTGGTCGAAAAGATGACCGCCGCAGCCGCAGAAAACCCGGCGCAAGCGATCGCTTTCCAGGGCGCGCCCGGCTGCAATTCGCATCGCGCGGCACTGGATTACGCGCCCGAGTGCCTCCCCCTGCCCTGTTTCAGCTTCGAAGACGCACTCGACGCCGTAAAGGCGGGGAAGGCCGGCGCAGCCATGATTCCCATCGAGAACTCGCAGCACGGGCGCGTCGCCGACATCCATTTCCTGCTGCCCGAAAGCGGGCTGTCGATCGTCGGCGAATATTTCCTGCCGATTTCCTATGCGGTGATGGGGCTTGGCAAGGGGCCGTTTTCCGCCGCCTACAGCCACCCGCAGGCGCTGGGCCAGACGCGGCACTACCTCCGCAGCAACGGAATCGTCCCGATGGCATACGCGGACACCGCCGGCGCCGCGGCCTATGTAAAGGAAATGGGCGACACGGCAGCCTGCGCGATCGCACCCAGGATCGCAGCCGACATCTACGGGCTCGAGATCGTGGCCGAGAATGTCGAGGACGCCCACGACAACACCACTCGATTCGTCGTGCTGGCATGCGAACCGCTCGACCCGGCGACTCTTGCCGGGCAAGCGGCGATGACGACATTCGTCTTCGAAGTGAAGAATATCCCGGCCGCGCTGTACAAGGCGCTGGGCGGCTTTGCGACCAATGGGGTCAACATGACCAAGCTGGAAAGCTACCAGAAGGGCGCCAGCTTCGCCGCGACCATGTTCTATGCCGACATCATCGGCGCGCCGGGCGATCCGGCAGTCGACCGCGCGCTGGAAGAATTGGCGTTCCACTGCAAGGAATTGCGCATCCTCGGCTCCTACCGCCAAGCGCGCGAACGACCTTAGGCGGCGCGGACGAATTCCAGCATGAACAGCTGACCGCTATGGAGAAGCGGCCGAGGCTGTTTGAAGGGCCGGGATGTCGGGGGAAGCGAACATAAGATCGCAGGATTCGCGAACGGTGCCTCCGCTCCCTAATGAGCTCCTCAACAGGAATATTTTCACTGCTGGTCGTCAGACAGCAGCCATTCACGTCGAAAGGCGCTAATCTACTTATATCAGCGCAGGAACAGGTGCCATGAGAAGCATACGATATGGAATTTTATGCGCGGCCACGGCAATGGTTTTGGCGCCCCCGGCGTTCGCTGCGTCGGATTATTTCCTCGTCATCGACGGAGTAGATGGCGAAGCCTCGTCGGCGACCCAGGTCGAATCCTGGTCTTGGGGGCAGACAAATTCTGGTGGTTCAGTTCCGCCGAATATCGGCTCGTCAGGACAGGATGGGGTTGCCGCGCGTGACAACTCTCCCAAGGTAACTGCTAGTCAAAATACACAGTCGCTGCGTGAATCGCCCTCAAGGCCACATATCTCGCCGAGCCAAAACAGTCAGTCGCTGCGTGAATCGCCAACCCGGCTCGGAGGCGGCCTGACTGCAAGCCAGAACAGTCAGGAATTGCGTCAGGCCGACTTCGCTAATCTCGCCCAACTCGGCGAAGTAAGCGACTTCACACTCAACTTGGGTTCGGACGCGGTGGTGCGCCAGATGTGCGGCAGCGGCAAGCACATTGCCAGAGCGCATCTGGTAAGAGCAGATGGTACGGTCTACGATCTGACCGACCTTGTGATCGGCTCATGCGACACATCCGGCGGAGCAACAGTCGTCAAGATCGTCAGCGGCAAAGCCAAGGAATTTAAAGGCCACGTCACCCTGTTGAAGTGAGGCATCGGGCGGTTCGGTATCTTGCCTGAGGCCCCCTCATCCAACTTCGCTTGGCCAGCAGGCTGGCAAAGCTTCGTATCCTTCTCCCACGAGCGGGAGAAGGAAAGTCCGCTTTGAGCGCAAGTGCCCTAAGCCGGGCCCGGAATCTCCCCGCGCGCCCCAGGTGGACATTCGATAAATCCGTGCCTTGCACCGGCCTGCCGCCCATGCCACGAACGCGGGCGTGGCGATGGACGTAACCGCGGGCGCGACGGCGCAGGATTGGGAGGCGGTGCGCGCCGACCCCGCCATTCAGTATGCCCCCCTGCCGCCCGCCGAACCGCCCAAGCCGCCGGAATGGCTGGTAAAACTGCAGCAATGGCTGGCCGACCTGCTGAAGCCGGTGGGCGAAGCGCTGGGCTTGTCGTGGCCGACGCTCAAGTGGATCCTGATCGGCCTTGCCGTGCTCGGCATCGCCGTGCTGGCCTGGCGGCTCATCGCCCCGGTGTTCGGCAGAATGCGCAAGGGTGCGGGCGCGGAAAGCGAATGGGCGCCCGGCCGCGAAGAAGCGCTGGCCCTGCTCGAAGATGCCGACGCGCTGGCGGCGGCGGGCCGTTTCGACGAAGCGACCCACCTGCTGCTGATTCGCAGCGTGGGCCAGATCCGCGCCGCACGGCCGGACTGGCTCGAACCGTCCAGCACCGCGCGCGAGATCGCCATGCTGCCCGCCCTGCCGGAACGCGCGCGGGCGGCCTTTGCCGCGATTGCCGAACGGGTCGAACGCAGCCTGTTCGCCTTGCGCAGCCTCGACGCGGAAGACTGGCACGCCGCGCGCGCGGCCTATTCCGACTTCGCCCTTGCGAACCTCGGCCAGGGCACTGCCGCATGACCGCGCGCGGAGCCAATCCCTTCCCCCCCCGTGTCGTGCTGGGCATGGTGCTGTTCGGCGCACTGGCCTTCCTTCTCGCGCTCTATTTCATCGGCGCGGGCGAGACGGGCAGCGGCCCCAACAATGGCGGCGGACATGCGGGCGGCAAGGGGTTGAACGGCTATGCCGCCCTCGCCAGCCTGCTGGAAAAGGGTGGGCACACCGTGCGCCTGAGCCGCAACGAAAGCGACCTCGCCGGGGCGGGCCTGCTGGTCCTGACCCCGCCGCACGGCGCCGATGGCGAAGACCTGGCGCGCATCGTCGCCCGGCGGCGCTATGCCGGGCCGACACTGATCGTCCTGCCCAAATGGTATGCCGGCGCCCTGCCCCCATCGCAGAAGGGCGCGAAGAAGGGCTGGGTCGCGATCCATGGCGCGGGCTCGCCCCAATGGAAGGGCTTTGCCGACGATATCTCGGTTGCCATGGGCAAGGCGGGCGGCTGGCGCGGGGGCGGCCTTTCCGGCCCGCTGCCGGACAAGGCACAAGTGCAATCGGGCGGCGGCAGCGCGCGGCTGGTTCCCTTGGTCCGCAGCAGCGACGGCAAGCGCGTGCTGGCCGGCTACATCGCGGATGACGGCGCCTATCCGGCGCTCGAAGCCATGGCCGGGGCCCGGCTGGGCTATACCGGAGAAGATGCGCGCATCTATCCGGTAGTCTTCGTGTTCGAACCCGACCTGCTCGACAATTACGGCATGGCCAACAGGGCCAACGCGCTGCTGGCGGCCAGGCTGGTCGGGGCCGCGGGCGAAGGTACCGATGGCCCGGTCACTTTCGATCTCACGCTGAACGGGCTCGGCCGGGCGATGAACCTGCTGACGCTGGCCTTTACCCCGCCGTTCCTCGCCGCGACCCTGTGCCTCCTGATTGCCGCCGCCGTGGTCACCTGGCGCGCGTTCCGCCGGTTCGGGCCGCCATTGGCCGAAACGCGGGCCATCGCTTTCGGCAAACGCCAGCTGGTCGAAAATTCCGCCGGCTTCATCCGCCGCACGCGCCGCCTGCACCTGCTCGGCCCGCCCTATGCCGCGCTGATGCGGCGGCGCATCGCCCATGCGCTGGGCCTGCCGTGGCGCGACGACGGCACGGCGATGGACGAAGCGATCGACCGTGCCCTGACCGCGCGCGGCAAGACCCATACCCCCTTCTTTGCCCTGACCGAAAAGCTCGGCCATGCCCGCAGCCAGCACGAATTGCTGCGTGCGGCCGAAGCGCTCAAACAGATTGAAAGGATGCTCGGCAGATGACCATGACCCTCGACGAACTGCGCGGCCTCATCGAGGCGATCCGCGCGGAAGTGGGCAAGGCCGTGATCGGCCAGCAGGACACGCTGGACCACTTGCTGATCGCGCTGGTCAGCCACGGGCACGTCCTGCTGGAAGGGCCGCCGGGCGTCGCCAAGACGTTCATCGCACAGTGCTTCGCCCGCGCGCTGGGGCTGCATTACGGCCGCATCCAGTTCACGCCCGACCTGCTGCCGGGCGACATCCTCGGGTCCAACCTGTTCAATTTCCAGACCAGCCAGTTCACTCTGACGCGCGGCCCGATCTTCTGCGAGCTGCTGCTGGCCGACGAGATCAACCGCACCCCGCCCAAGACGCAGGCCGCGCTGCTGGAAGCGATGCAGGAACGCAGCGTCACGCTGGACGGCGAACACCATGCGCTGCCCGAACGTTTCCTGGTGGTCGCGACCGAGAACCCGATCGAGAACCAGGGGGTCTATCCCCTGCCCGAAGCGCAGCTCGACCGCTTCCTGTTCAAGCTGCTGGTGCCCTATCCCAGCGCGGAGGAGGAAGTGGCGATCGTGACCCGCTTCGGCGAGCATGGCGGCCCTGCCAGGCCGGAGGATTTCGGCGTCGCCGCAGTGGCCGATGCCCCCACGCTCGCCCGGGCCGTGCAGGCGGTCAAGGCCGTGACCATCGCGCCCCAGATCGTCGACTATGTCGTGCGGCTGGTGCGCGCCACGCGCGAGAGCGCCGATCTTGCCACGGGCGCAAGCCCGCGCGCGGCAGTGATGCTGGCCAACGCGGCCCGCAGCCGCGCCGCGCTGCAAGGGCGCGACTATGTGCTGCCCGACGATGTGAAGGCGCTGGCCACTGCCGTCCTGCGCCACCGCCTGCTGCTTTCCCCGGCCGCCGAGATCGAGGGCCGCCGGATCGAAGCGCTGGTCGCCGAACTGATCGAGCGGACCGAAGCGCCGAGGTAGGCCCGCCCGATGATCGTCCCGTCCGCCCGCACCGCCATGCTTGCCGCGCTTGCCGCGCCGGTGGCGCTGGTCGTGGCCGCCGTGACCCCGGGCGCCTGGGTCGTGGTGCCGGCGGCAGGCATCGCGCTGCTGGTGCTGGTCCTGCTGGACGGGCTGGCCGCCGGGCGGCTCGACGATCTGCGTCTTGCCGCACCGGCCGATGCCGAAGTGGGCGAGCCGCTGGACGTCGCGGTCCTGGCCGACATTGCCGGGCGGCGCGGCGGCGGCGCGCCGCAGGCGGCCTTGCAGTTCGATCCCCGGCTGGAAGACGGCGGGCGCGCGGATTTCCGGCTTGCGCACGACGAGGCGAGCGACACGTGGCGCGGCATCGCGACGCTGCGGCCCAACCGGCGCGGCACCGGCGCGATAGAGCACGTCTGGCTGCGCTGGTCCGGTCCGCTCGGCCTCGCCCACCGGCAGGTTTCGCGCGCGCTGGACGACACGGTGCGGATCTGGCCGGACCTTTCGCCGGTGCGTTCGCCCGCCTTGCAGGTCTTCCTGCGCGATGCCCAGTTCGGCCTGATCGCCCGGCGCATCCGGGGCGAAGGCAGCCAGTTCGAATCGCTTGCCGAATACGAACCGGGGATGGACCGCCGCCGGATCGACTGGAAGACCAGCGCCCGCCAGACGCGCCTGTTCGCCCGCGAGTTCGAGAGCGAGCGCAACAACCCGATCGTCTTCGCCTTCGACTGCGGACAGGCCATGTGCGAACCGGTCGAAGGGCTGCCGCGCATCGACCGGGCGGTGTCCGCCGCGCTGACCGCCGCCTACGTCGCCTTGAAAAGCGGGGACCGGGTTTCCCTGTTCGGCTTTGCCCGGCACGTCGAACTGGCAACGCCCTTCATCACCGATGCACGCGCCTTCCACCGGCTGCAAAGCGCGGCAGCGGGGCTCGACTACCATGCCGAGGAGCCCAATTTCACGCTGGCGCTGGCGACACTGGCCGCCCGGCTTCAACGGCGCTCCATGATCGTGCTGTTTTCGGACTTTTCCGACCCGACGAGCGCGGAGCTGATGATCGAGAGCGTGGGCCGGCTGGTCCAGCGCCACGTCGTGCTGTTCGTCACTATGGAAGACGCCGAACTGGACGCCATGATCGCCGCCGATCCCGCCGGCCTGAAACAGCTTGCCGTATCGGTTTCCGCCGAAACGCTTGTTCGTCAGCGCGCGTTGGTGCTGCAACGGCTGCGGCAACTGGGCGTCGACGTGATCGAAGCCCCGTGGGACCGGATCGGCTACCGGCTGATCGACCGCTACCTCGAAATCAAACGCGCGGGAGCCATCGGATGACGGCGAGCCTGGCACCGGGAAGGAGCCATTCCCCATGGCGCTGATGGCATTCTTCGGCAGAAAGACGGTCGAGGCACCGCCCGACATTGCCGCCGCCGCATTGCGTTCCGACCGTTTCCGGCTGGAGCGCGAAGGCGAGTGGAAGCGGCTGGAAGAAATCGTCTCGCGCATGGAATCGGGCCGCTTGCGCAAGCTGTCGGACGAGGACGTGCTGGCCCTGCCCGCGCTGTACCGCACGGCCGCCTCCAGTCTGGCCGTCGCGCGCGAGACGACGCTGGACGCGTCCACGCTCGCCTATCTCGAAGGGCTGGTCCAGCGCGCCTGGTTCCAGGTCTATGGGCCGCGTACCTCCTTTGCCGGGTGGTTGCGCCGCTTTCTCGGCGGCGGGTGGAGCGCCAGCGTGCGCGCCATCGGGCCGGATTTGCTGATCGCGCTGGCGGCGATGATCGCGGGCACCATCGTCGGCTGGCTGCTCGTTTCCAGCGATAGCCAGTGGTTCCACGCACTGGTACCGCCCGGTTTCGCGGGCGAGCGCGGCCCCGGCGCCTCGCCCGAGACACTGCGCGCGACCCTGTTCGGAGAACAGCAGGGCGCCACCGGGCTATCGGCCTTCGCCGCCTATCTCTTCAGCAACAATGCCCAGGTCGCGATCCTCGCCTTCGCGCTCGGCTTCGCGTTCGGCGTGCCGTCCATCCTGCTGCTGATCCACAACATGGCGCTGCTGGGGGCCATGCTGTGGCTCTATCACGGCGCGGGACTGACGCTGGACCTCGTCGCCTGGCTCAGCGTCCACGGCACGACCGAACTGTTCGCGATCCTGCTGGCGGGCGGCGCGGGCATCCATATCGGGCGGGCCATGGCCTTCCCCGGCAACCGTTCGATCATGGCCGCCGCCGCCGAAAGCGGACGCCGCGCGGCGCAAGTGATGACCGGCGTCGTCCTGATGCTGATCGTCGCCGCCTTCCTCGAAGGCTTCGCCCGCCAGTTGATCGCCGACACGCCCGGCCGCCTGATCGTCGGGACTTTCATGCTGATCGTGTGGCTGACCTATTTCTATGCCTTCGGCCGCCGGGCAGAGAGCGGCGAAAGCTAGGCATGGCCAGCAACCCCTATCTTGCCGCACAGGCCAAACGCCGGCGCGAACTGGTGACGCCCGAAGGATTGAGCCTGCCGCTCACCGTGGCCGGGCGCGGGGCGCGGGCTGCGGCGCTGATCCTCGATTACCTCCTCATCAATACCGTGCTGATCGCCACCACGATTTTCCTGCTCTACCTCGCCTTCGGCGTGCTCGGGCTGAAGGACGGCGCGGGGCCGGGGCAGCTGTTCGGCACGCTGGAATTTCTTGCCGTGGTCTGGCTGATCGCCATGTTCCTGTTCCGCTACGGCTATTTCCTCTTTTTCGAACTCGGCCCGCGCGGGGCGACGCCGGGCAAGCGGCTGATGGGCATCCGCATCGCCGCGCGCGACGGCGGACGGCTGACGGCGGAAGCGGTGATCGCGCGCAATCTCCTGCGCGACATCGAGCTGTTCCTGCCGATCATGTTCATCGCCAGCGCCCAGCAGGGCGAAGGCGGGCTGGCGGGCATGGCCGCCGCCGCATGGCTTGCCGTGTTCCTGCTGTTCCCGTTCTTCAACAAGGACGCCCTGCGCGCGGGCGACCTGATCGCCGGGACCTGGGTGGTCGAAGCGCCGAAGCGCAAGCTGGCGGAAACCCTCTCCCTGGCCGAGGGCGCGCGCGGCCCGTCGCAAGCGACCGGCGCCACTTACCAATTCGGCGAAGCGGAACTGTCGGTCTATGGCGAATTCGAATTGCAGGCGCTGGAGCGCGTCCTGCGCGAAGGACGGCCCGAAGCACTGGCGACAGTGGCGGAAACAATCTGCGGCAAGATCGGCTGGAATACCGGCAAGGGCGACGAACGCGCGTTCCTCGAAGCCTATTACACCCAGCTCAGGGCGCGGCTGGAACGCGACATGCGCTTCGGCAAGCGCAAGGCGGACAAGCATTCGTGAAAGGCGAACGGCGTCAGCCGAATGGGCCGCGCCATCGGTTTCGGCCGGATGCCGGGCAAAAGTGCATATGCGGTGCCGGAACGATCCCGCATCCTTCCCGCATTTCCGATGCGTAGCCGGATCACGAAGAGGCGTCCCAGATTCCGACCTTGTCGCCGTCGGCATTCCATCGACGCGCGCGGGCGATTGCCTCGGCGCGGGCAGCTTCCACATCCTTGCGCCGGGCTGCGGCCAGCGCCGCACGCGCCTCTACCAATCCCAAATGCTGGCAATAGACCGGGGTTCCTGGCTGCTGGCGCCAGGATTCGGCCAAGGGGCCGGCATCGAGCCCACCGAACCCCATTGCTTCGGCCAGCGATATCGCCTTTGCCTTGGCCGCCGGATCGTCGCCCGCAACCGGCAGGCAGATCCGCCCCGGCGTGCCGGCGGGCAAACCACTTTCCACAA
Organism: Novosphingobium sp.; assembly: GCA_028697875.1. Lineage (GTDB taxonomy): Bacteria > Pseudomonadota > Alphaproteobacteria > Sphingomonadales > Sphingomonadaceae > Caenibius. Next base: position 17,956 of record JAQVEQ010000032.1, read on the forward strand.
TCCGGTTGGCATGGATCGTATTGAACATCTTGAGCACCGGATGCCCGATTGTCTCGGCCACCCACATGCTATCGGCCGTGCCTTGATCGATGGCCGCGATCTGGCCATCGCGCAGGCCGGGATAGTAATTACCGGCATCGAGTACGACGACGTCCGGTGCGCAAGTGGCAAACAGGCCTGCGGGCAGCCGGGCGACCGCGAATTCGGGAATGGCCAGCAGGATGAAATCCGCCGCCCGCACGGCATCCTGCAGCGTGCCCGGAACGATCCCGATCGTTTCGGCCTTGTCGGCCAGCGAGGCGGGACCGCGCGAATTGGCCATGACCACTTCGTGTCCGAGTGCCACCAGTCTGCACGCGACGGCGCTGCCGATATTGCCCGATCCGATTATCCCGGTTTGCATCGCTGTTGTCCTAAGCTGCATGCTCACGCGGCACGAAGCGCGCAAGGATGGGATCGTGCCCGAGACTGCCCGGCAGCGGTGGATAGACCGCCCCCTCGACGGTTTCCATACGCACCAGCCGATCGAGCAGCACTTCGATCGCGATCCGCGCTTCCAGCCGCGCAAGCGCGGCACCGGGGCATATGTGCGAGCCTGTTCCGAAGGCGATGTGCCAGCGCAGGTCCGGACGATCCAGCCGGAACGCTTCGGGCTCGTCGTAGACAGTTTCGTCATGGTTGGCCGAGCCGATCCCCGCCTCGACAAGATCGCCTTTGCGCATGGCAACCCCGGCCATTTCGGTATCGCGCATACAACGGCGGGTCGTGCGCTGGACCGGGGAATCCCGCCGCAGCGATTCCTCGATAAAAGGCGCAATAAGGCCGCGATCCGCCTGCAGCGCCTCCCAAATGGCCGGTTCCTGCACCAAGCGGTTGAACAGGTGGGTCAGCAGCGACCGGGTCGTGTGCACGCCCGCCTGTATGAGGAAGTGGAGCTGGGTGACGATCTCCGCATCGCTTAGAGTCTTTCCGTTTCATATTGATGCGTAACCTGCGCCCCGGATGTAGTTTGCACATTCGGCGGGCGGGAAGTGATCGAGCAGCTTGCCGATGCGTTTCCATGTTGCTTCGACGGTTCGCTCATTG
>JAQVEQ010000224.1 GCA_028697875.1 Novosphingobium sp.
AAGGCGGCCTCGATCGCGCTTGCCGGCGAACGCTTCGAAATGCGGATCGAAAGGCCGGCACACGAATGGTAGAAATAACGAACCCGGCGGCAAACGGCGCTGCCGCCCCCGCTAGACTGATCGATCATGTCGAGATCGAAGTCGAGGTCATGCTCGGCGAAGCGCGCCTGACAGTCGCGGAACTGAACCGGCTGGCGGCGGGAGATATCCTGCCGGTCGACCGCACCATCGGCGAGGCCGCCGACATCCGCGTGAACGGACGCGTGATCGCGCGCGGGGAAATCGTCACGGTCGACGACAAGTTCGCCGTGCGGGTGACCGAAATCGGCGACTGACCGCACAGTGGCCCGGCACTTGTCCTCCAGCGCACTGGCAGCGGCCATGCTGTCGCAACCGGCCCTTGCAGCGCAGGCATCGGGGCTGGGCCTAGCCAGCCCACCGCCGATCCCATGGCTGCGGATCGGCTTGTCGCTGCTGTTCTGCCTCGGTCTGACCGCACTCGCGATCCTTGCCCTGCGCCATCGCCAGGGACGCGTGAATCTTGCCACTCTTGCAAAGGGACTGCCCGGCCTCGCCCAGGCCCGGCACGCGCGGATCGAAGTGATCGAAACCCGGCGGGTCAGCCCGCACGGCGACGTGTGCCTCCTGCATTGCGAAGGGCAATCGTACCTGATCGCCGTAGGGCAAGGGCAGATGCTGCTGCTCGACAAGCAGCCGGTCCCGGCGGGGGAGGACGCCCGGTGACACTACGCCTGCGGCCACTGCTCCTGTGCGCGGCCGGTGCGCTGGCGTGCCACGCCCAGCCGGCGCTGGCCGCCCCGGCCGTGCCGGAAACGACCGAGGCGGTCCGCCTGGCGGTGATCCTGACAGTACTTGCCGTGATCCCGGCGATCCTCATCAGCACGACCAGTTTCATCCGCATCGTCGTCGTCCTCGCCATGGTCCGCCACGCCTTCGGCATGCCACAGACCCCGCCCAATGCCGTGCTGACCAGCCTTGCCCTGTTCATGACCGCCTTCGTCATGAGCCCCACCCTCTCCGCCGTGAACGAGGAGGCGTTGCAGCCCCTGCTCAACGGCAAGGCGAATGTGACCGAAGCGATGGACAAGGGCGCCGCGCCGCTCAAGTCGTTCATGCTCCGCCACACGCGAGACAAGGACCTCGCCACCGTCTACCAGATTTCTGGAACGCCCCTGCCCGACCGCCCGGAAGAGGTGGAACTGTTCAAGCTGACCCCCGCCTTCATGCTGAACGAACTGCGGGTCGGCTTCACGATCGGCTTCGTGATCCTGCTGCCCTTCCTGCTGATCGACCTGGTCGTGGCCAGCATCCTGCTTTCGCTCGGGATGATGATGGTGCCGCCCGCCACCATATCCCTGCCGATCAAGGTCCTGATGTTCGTCCTGATCGACGGCTGGAGCCTGGTGATGGAGGGGCTGCTCGGCAGCTTCGGATGAAGCCTGCCGCGCGCCGCGGTGTCGCCTTGCTGGTCCGGCCGGACAGGGTCGAGGCCGCGCTCTGGCGCACTTTCCTCGACGGCCGGGGGGACGATGCGCGGCAGAAGCTGTTCGACCATTACCAGCCCTTCGCCCGGCGGCTGGCCGGAGCCCAGTTCGCCCGGCGCAAGAGCGGCACTGTCGAACGCTGCGATATGGAGCAACTGGCCTACGAGGCCCTGCTCCAGGCCATCGCCCGGTTCGACCCGGCGCGGAACGTGCCGTTCGAAGCCTTTGCCCGTACCCGCATCGCCGGGCACATCGCCAACGGCCTTGCCACGATGAGCGAAGCCGCCGCCCAGTTTCGCTATCGCCAGCGGGCCGAGCGCGACCGGCTGCGTTCGTTGCACGAAACCTCGCCGGACGACGGTGCCGACCCGCTCGCCGTCCTGTCCCGGCTCGCCGTAACACTCGCTATCGGCCTGCTGGCGGAAGAGGCCGAGACGATCGACCCGGACACGATCCCCGACGGCCAGCCCTCCGCTTACGAGAGCCTCGTCTGGCACGAGATGCGGCGCAAAATCCGCGAACGGATCGAAGCCCTCCCGGAGCGGGAGCGCTATGTCGTCGGACAACATTACCGCAACGGGGTCAGTTTCCAGCAGATCGCGGCTATACTGGGCATCAGCAAGGGCCGCGTTTCGCAAATCCACCGCGCGGCCCTGCTGCGCCTGCGCGAGGAACTGGCCCGGTTCCGCTGAGGCCCATGGAATGACAAGGAGCGAAGGATGAAATTGTGTAACGATGCCGAAATCGGCGCTTTGGTGGAAGCGATACAGGGCAATGACGGGAACGATCTCGCCCAGGTCGACGCGATGGTTGCACACTATCCCGAAGACCCGCGGCTGCATTTCATGCGCGGGTCGATCCTGGCCGGGCGGCAAAGGCCGATCGAAGCCCATGCCGCGCTGGCCAAGGCCGTGGCGCTGGCGCCGGAATTCCACATCGCCCGCTACCAGCTCGGCTTCTTCGAGCTGACATCGGGCGAGGCCGACAAGGCACTGTCGACCTGGGGGCCGCTGCTGCGCCTGCCGGAAGAGCATTACCTGCGCCATTTCGTGGAAGGGATGGCTCATCTCATCCGCGACGAATTCTCCGAGGCGATCGCCCGGATGCAATCGGGCATGGCGCTGAACCAGGAAAACCCGCCACTCAACCACGACATCCGATTGCTGATTGGCGAATGCGAAAAGCTGGCCCAGGGGGATGGCGGCGGGACGCCGGATGGAATGTCCGACCAGTCTGCCACCTCGCTGATCCTCGGCCAGTTCGCCCCCGGCAGAACCCGGCATTGAGGCCCGGCCGGCAATGACGCGCATCACTGCCGCCGACCAGATCGTACTGCTGCTGCGCCAGCAGTTGCAGCGCATGGCGAAAGGCGCGGGCCAGGTGCGCAGCGGACGGGTCGGCACGAACCAGCCGGCCCGGCGCGAAAGCGCGCTGCACCGGGTCTCTGCCCTCGCCGCGCTCGACGGCCTGCCCGGCGAGGAACTGGGCAAGGCCCTGATCCGCGCCCTGCTGACCGAAGAATTCGGGGAAGAGCTAGCCAGCGAACCCAAGTTCGAGCGCGTGGTCGGCGAAGTCCACCGCATCGTCGCCTCCGACGAAGAAGCCCGCCGCCTGCTGGACTGTTCCCTGCAACAGGTCAGACAGGCTGGCGGCGCGGGTTAGGGAGGTCGATGCCGTCGCCTCCGGGCTAATTACTCCCGATATTTCGACCGAATCCATAGTCTGTTCATGGTCCTTATTCATGCTCAAGTTCTGGACAGCAAATTCAGACAAGTCCACTTCTAGATAGGCAACCACCGAACGGCTTTCATAAGGCGCGAAACCCACGAGCTAATTTCGAAACGCCGCCTCACCGTGCCATGCGCGCGATGGCGTCGGCGATGGTACGGCCTTTGTCGTCCAGCGGTTGCTTGAGGGCGAGGTCCATGAGCCGCTGGGCCGTGGCGGTATCGCCCTCGGCCGAGGCGGTGAGCATCTGCGCGAACGCGGCGGAGAAGCAGGCGCGATCGAGCCGATGGGCGATCTCGATCCGGCGTTCGGCGCTGTCCCGGTCACCCGCCAGCATATCCGTTACCGCCAGCGAGCCATGCGATTCCGCGAAGTTGGGATCGAGCTGCCGCGCATGCTCGAACCGGTCGCGCGCGCGTTCGGCATCCCCGGCGACGAGATAGGCCCAGCCCGCCGCGATCCAGCTGCCGAGATGGTCGCCGAACAGCTCCGCCCCCTTGTCCAGCTCCGCCCCGGCCTGGGCGCCATTCCCGGCGGCAAGATCGGCGAGCCCCAGCCCGATCCATGCGCGCGGCGAGTTGCCATCGATGGCAAGGGCCTGCTCGAACATGGCGCGCGCCGCCTCGTGATCCATCTCGCCCAGAGTTAGCGTCCCCAGCGTGGTCAGCGCATCGGGATGGCCGCCGGCCTGTTCCGCGCACTGGCGGGCCAGATCCTCGTCCTCCACGTCGAGCGCGAGGACCGAGACGGCCGCCAGCAGCGGCGGATAGCCGGGATGCCGGGCCACATGCGCCCGCGCCCTGGCCGCCGCGTCGTCGAATTCCCCGGCGTCGTGCATCAGTTGCACTTCGAGCAAGGCCGCCTGTGGCAGGCCTCCGGTCAGCTCGTTGTCCAGCAAGGCCCGCGCTCCGGCGAAATCCCCGGCCAAGGCACGCGCCCAGGCGAGATTGAAATGCAGAGCAGGGTCTCCCGGATCGGCGGCCAGCAGTTCCTCGAACGCCCGCACCGCCCGTTCGGACTGCCCGCCGCGCATCGCCGCGATCCCCGCGAGGTTCCGGTCCGCCACTTCCGCCGCGCCCG
>JAQVEQ010000033.1 GCA_028697875.1 Novosphingobium sp.
CCTTCAGGGCATTGCAGACACAGAGATTCATAGCTCGCTCCCTACTGCACATCATCGTAATGCGAATCGCTTGCATTAGCAAGCCACCTTCGCAGTGGCGTCACCCACCCTGCCGCCGCATCGGCAGCAGCCGCCCATATGTGAGGCAGCGCCAGGCCCATTCCAGCGGTCCCTGCCGGAAATGCGCCAGCCATGGGCGCGACCAGGCGAGCATGGCGATCCAGCCCAGCAGCACCGGGCCCAGCATTTCCACCCGCCCGAGTTGCCCGTAAAGCCCCAGCCCCCAGCCCTGGAACACTGCCGCCATCGCCAGCGAGGTGCCGAGATAGTTGCTGAAGGCCATGCGCCCCGCGGCGGCGAGGCGCCGCCCGAGCCACCCATGCGCCACGCGCGGCGCAAGCCAGGCGAGCCACGCGGCAAGGCCGAGCAGCATCGGCAGCCGCGCCGCCTGCGCCGGGCCGAGCAGGACGAAGAACGTGAGATAGAGCGGGTCCCCCGCCCGCACGAGCCAGACGGCGAGCGGCACGCTCAGCGCCACACCGGACAGGATCCCCCATATCGCCCAGCGGGGCAGGCGGCCCGGCGCGGCGTCTTCTCCCGCAGCGCCGCCGAACAGCCCCGCGCGATAAAGCCCGATGCCGATCAGCATGGCCGGAAAGCTTTCGAACAGGGCCATGAGCGCACCCCACAGCGGCCCCCAGAGATGTCCGGCCAGGTTGTAGGCGGCGATCCCGCCCCAGGTCCCGCGCATGGCCGCCGTCTCGCCGCGCGCCGTTTCGTGTTCCCCCGCCAGCCGTGCCCAATAGGAGCCGTCTTCCGCGCCGGACAGGCATTGGGCCAGATCGGGGCAGGCGGCCAGCGCGGCCTGCTCGTGCGCCAGTTCGGGCAGGTAGAGCACGGCGGAAAAGACCGCGCCCAGCAGGTAGAGCGCGATCCCCGTCGTCAGCGCCGCCGCCGCGCCCAGCCGGTGAGCCCCCAGCGCCAGCACGGCCAGCCCGCAGAAGGCATAGGAAAACAGGATGTCGCCGCGGAACAGCAGGAAATAGTGCGCCAGCCCGAACAGCGCGAGCCAGCCGAGGCGGCGCGCCTGCAACCCGGCCCCCTTGGCGTCGGTGAACAGGACCATGCCCGCCCCGAACAGGATCGCGAACAGGCCGCGCATCTTGCCGTCGACCAGCAGGAACTGCGCCGCCCAGACGAGCCGGTCGCCGCCGTCCATCGGCACGGCTAGCGCCCCCGGCCAGGCAGAAGCCAGCATGGGCTGCGAATAGCCGACGATATTGGCGCAAAGAATGCCAAGCACGGCCACGCCGCGCACGAAATCGAGCGCGACCAGCCGTTCCTTGTCCGCACCGGGGCGGCTTACCCCTTCCCCCGGCATGATGCGATCAGCGGGTGACGATGCAGCCCTGCCCGCCACGCTTGAGCGCGGCGCAGGCGGCATCGGCATCGGCGCGCGTGGCGAAACCGCCCGCCTGGAGCTTGGTCAGCTTGCCTTCGGGCTCGAGGATCTTGCGCTTGCCCGCCAGCACGCCCTTGCCGCCAAGCTGCTGCCACAGCCGCTCCGCATTGGCGGAGACGGAAAAGGCCCCCAGCTGCACGCGCCACGGGCCGTCCGCAGCGGCAGGTGCGGGGGCGGGGGCGGGGACGGCGCGCGGGGCAACGGGCCTGGCCACAGGCGCGGGTGATGCGGCGGGATGCGCCGGTTGGGCGGCAGGCGCGGGACGCACGGCAGGCGCCGGATCGTTCAGCACCGGGCCGGGGTTCGAATCCGGAATGTAACCGGCCACCGGAATCTGGACGGACGATGCGCCCTGGGGCCTTCCGGCCACTTGCGGCCGGGCATAGTCGGCGCCGGCCGTGGCCGGGCTTTCCGTCCCGGTCACGCGCGCCGCCTCGGCCACGGCGGCCTGCGCCGCGGCCACCGAGGGATCGACCGGAACGCTTTCGATCGGGTGCGGCACCTTGGGCGTTGCCGCCGCCGGCCCTGGCCCTTCCGGCATCGTCCCGATCCCGCTGGCAAGGTCCGCGCTGGCCAGTTGCTGCGCGCGGGTGGCGTCCGCTTCCTGCTGCATCCGCGTGGCGAGCGCTGCCGCTTCCTGCCTCTGGGCCAGCGGGACGAAGCCGTCCATCTGGGCAATGGCGGGCGCGGCCTGCGGCAGGCCCTGCCCGTTGGCGAGAGTCAACAGCGCATAGGCGCGCACCCAGTCCTTCTCCACGAAGTCGCCGTTGAAATAAGCAAGCCCCAGCAGGTACTGCGCACGCGGGTCGCCCCGCCCCACCGCATCGCGCAAGTAGGGGATGGCTTCGGCGCGGCGGCCCTGCTGGAACAGCATCAGCCCATAGTTGTCGGCGGCCAGGGGATGCCCGGCGGCGGCAGCCTTGGCGTAGAGTTCTTCCGCCTTCTGCGCATCGCGCGGAACGCCCCGGCCAAGGCGATAGGCCTGGGCGAGATTGTACTGCGCATCGGCATCGCCTTGCGCGGCCGGCCCCTTCCATTGGGCGACGGCGGCGGCGTAATCGCCTTGGGTCCAGGCGTCGACCCCGTCCTTCACGTCCGCCAGCGCGGGTGCGGCCACGGCCAGCGCGGCGACAACCGCCAACTTCGAAACTGTGCGCATGAAAACCATGCCCCCCGAACTGTTCGATCCCATCCTTGCGCCTGCCGCTATAGTGAACGAGGCGTTAGCAAAGTCTTGCCGGGTTCTTCTAGCGAACGATGCTCCCCCTGTCCCGGCCCCTGTCCCGGCCCCTGTCCCGGCCCCTGTCCCGGCCCCTGTCCCGCTCCCTTCCCGGTTCCCTTTCCCGTTCCTTTCTCCTGGGCCGGCGTCTTGCCTTGCGCGGCATTAACTCAAAATTAGGGGTGATCTGCGATCCCCATGGACGGTTGCCGGAGCAGTGACAGTCTCCGGGCGTGGATTCTAGGGGGATTTCGCCTTGCGCGTTTTGGCATTGGCTTCGCAGAAGGGTGGGTCTGGCAAGACGACCCTGTCCGGTCACCTGGCGGTCCAGGCGCAACGCGCGGGTGCCGGTCCAGTGGTGCTGATCGACATCGACCCGCAGGGGTCTCTGGCCGACTGGTGGAACGAACGCGAAGCGGAATATCCCGCTTTCGCCCAGACCACGGTCGCCCGGCTCGCCAACGACCTGGCGACCTTGCGCCAGCAGGGCTTCAAGCTCGCCGTGATCGACACGCCGCCCGCCATCACCATGGCGATCCAGTCGGTTATCGGCGTGGCCGAACTGATTCTCGTGCCGACCCGCCCGAGCCCGCACGACCTGCGCGCCGTGGGTGCGACAGTCGACTTGTGCGAACGCGCGGGCAAGCCGCTGATCTTCGTGGTCAACGCCGCCACGCCCAAGGCCCGGATCACTTCGGAAGCCGCCGTCGCCCTCTCGCAGCATGGCACGGTCGCGCCTGTCACCCTGCATCACCGCACCGATTACGCCGCGTCGATGATCGATGGCCGCACGGTCATGGAAGTCGATCCCAACGGCCGCTCGTCCCGCGAGGTCGAAGCGCTGTGGAACTACATTTCCGACCGCCTGGAAAAGAATTTCCGCCGTACGGTCTTCGCCGCGCCCAACAGCGTTTCCATGATTCCGGGGACACACCGCCCGGCCGGCGGCTTCGGCCGCCGCATCGCCCAATCTTGATGGAAAGGGCCGGGGCTATGAGCGAACCCAAACCTCTCGCTTCGCTGAACGGCAGCCTCCTGGCCCGCAAGGGCGGCGCCAAACCGGCCATGCGTTCCCAGATGATGCAGCCTTACGCGCCTCTCGGCGTGCCCATGCCGCCCCCGGTCAACCATCTGGAAGACGTCGACCATCTGGAAGACCTCGGCTGGAACGACATGGGCGATCCGCAGAACGGCAGCCACCATGCCGAGATCCTGCCGCTGACGCCCGCGCCGATCAATCCGGAGGCCGAAGCCGAAGCGAAAGCGGAAGACGAACTGGCCGCCGCGCAGCTGGCCGAAAACGCCCAGCGCCTCGCCAACGGCCATGGTCTGGACCAATCGCCGGTCAAACCGCACATCGTCCGCCAGCGGGAAGAAATCGCCGCACGGCTGGCCGAACCCGCCCCGGAACGGACCGAAAAGCCCGCCCGGCGCAAGGCCCGGAACAAGGCCGCCAACGACAGCCACCGCGCCGCCTTTACCCTGCGGCTCGACACCGACCGCCATCTCAAGCTTCGCCTCGCCTGCACGGTGCGCAACCGCAGCGCGCAGCAGATCGTGACCGAAGCGCTCGACCGTCTTCTCAACGCCATGCCCGAGATCGAATCGCTCGCGGCCCAGGTGAAACGACACTGACTTGTTAGGACCACGAAGGGGGACCTGCCATGAACCGTAATGCACACCGCGCCCGGATGATCGGCCTGACCGTCGCGTCCGTGCTTGCCGCAACGGCCCTGACCGGCTGCACCATGGCCGGCGGACCGCACGCCAATGTCGCCGCCAGCCGCGCCGAAACGGCGATGAAGAAGGGGCACACCGACAAGGCGGTCGACCTTGCCGAACAGGCAGTGATGTCCGAACCCGGCAACGCGGGCTACCGCGCCATACTGGGCACCGCCTATCTCAACGCGGGCCGTTTCCAGTCGGCCGCCACATCCTTCGACGATGCGATGGCGCTGGGCGACACCTCGCCCCGCACTGCGCTGAGCCTTGCCCTCGCCGAAGTGGGCGCGGGCCACCAGCGCGACGCCGTCGCCGTGCTCGACGACTGGCGCGACCAGATCAACGGAGCCGACCTCGGCCTCGCCTATGCGCTGGCGGGCGAAGCGGAACGCGGCGTGAAAGTGCTCGCCGATGCGCTGCGCGGCGGGGAAAACACTCCCAAGGTCCGCCAGAACCTGGCCTATGCCTATGCCCTGGCGGGCGAATGGCGGCAGGCGCGCCTGATGGCCGCGCAGGATGTGCCCGCGGACCAGCTCGACCAGCGGATCAGCCAGTGGGCATTGAGCATGCGCCCCGACGCCTATCAGCAGCGCGTCGCCGGGCTGCTCGACGTAAGCGTACCCGAAACGGACCCCGGCCAGCCGGCCGCGCTTGCGCTGAACGGTGCGGCAGACGGCCAGCATCCGGTCGCCGCAGCCGCCCCGGCCGCTTCCTCTCACGCCACCGCGACGGAAGAACTGCCCGCCCTGGCACAGAATGACCGTCAGCCGGCCATGCCGGAAGTGGCGCTGGCCCGCTATGACGCGCCTGCCGCCGGCGAACCGAACCATTTCGAAGCGGCTTTCGCGGCCGAGGCCCCCAAGGGCGCCACGCCTGCCGCGCTGATCGCCGACACGGTGCGCTATGTCACGAAGCCGGTGGTGCAGAACCTGCCCGCCAACTACGGCATTGCCGCCACGCCGAAAACGGTGCCGGCACCGGGCCTTGCCCTTACGGTCAAGGATGGCGACCATCTGGTCCAGCTCGGCTCGTTCTTCTCCGAACAAAGCGCCCGCCAGGCCTCGGCCGTCTACGCCAAGCGTCACCCGGGCCTCGACGGCCACCGGCTGGAAATCACCCAGGCGGTCGTGAACAGCAAGCATTACTGGCGCGTTTCGGCCGCCGGCTTCGACAAGGCCGGGGCCCGCGCGATGTGCGCCAACGTGCAAGCAGGCGGCCACGGCTGCATCCCTTATGCGAAAGGCAAGCCGCTGCCGGGCGCGATCCCCGGCTGAGGCGCATCACGCCATCGAACGAAAGACAGGGCGGCGGCCGCGAGGTTGCCGCCCTTGTTCTTTGCTGTCAGCCGATGGCGACGCCGCCCTTGTAGAGCGCGGTCACCCTGCCCTGCACCGGCTGCCCGTCGAACGGGGTATTGCCCGCACTGGCCGCCATCCGGGCGGAGGAAATGATCCACGGCCGCTCCGGGTCGACCAGGGCCACGTCAGCCTCCAGCCCTTCGGCCAGCCGTCCAGCGGGTACGCCCAGCAGTCCGGCCGGCTTGCCCGCCGCCAGGTCGAAGGCGCGGGCCATGCCGATCACGCCGTCGCGCACCAGCGACAGGACCATGGTCAGCAGGCTTTCCGCCCCGGCCATGCCCGGTTCGGCATCGGCGAACGGCAGGCGCTTGTCTTCCGGCCCGCGCGGATCGTGGCCGGACGACACGACGTCGATCGTCCCGTCGCCGACCGCTTCGACCACGGCCAGCCGGTCGCTTTCCTGCCGCAGCGGCGGGGACAGGCGGGCGAAAGTGTGAAACTCCGCCGTGGCGATGTCGGACAGCATGAAATGGGCCGGGGTCACCCCCGCGGTCACCGCCACGCCGCGCGCCTTGGCCGCGCGCACGAGATCGAGCGAGGCCCGTGTCGTCACCTGCCGCAAGTGGAGCCGCGCCCCCGCCATTTCGGCCAGCGCGATATCGCGCGCAACGGCCAGCGTTTCCGCTTCGGCAGGCGCGCTGGGCAGGCCCAGCCGGGTCGCCATTTCACCGGCGGTCGCCACGGCATTACCGGCCAGCCCGGCATCTTCGGCATGGCTGACCACCACCATGTCGAGCATCGCGGCATAGCGCAGGAGCCGCAGCATGGTGCCCGAATCGGCAATCCAGCGCCGCCCGGTGGCAATCCCGCGCGCGCCCGCTTCGCGCATCAGCGCCAGTTCGGCCAGTTCCGTGCCTTCCAGCCCGCGCGTCGCCGCCGCCAGCGGATGGACCCACAAGTCGGGCTTGCCGCTGTAGGCGAGGAACTGGATGCGCGCCGGATGGTCGAGCGGCGGCGCCTGGTCGGGCATCAGCGCCGCGCGCGTGATCCCGCCGAAATGGAATGCCGGCTTGTCGACTTCGAACACGCCGAGATCGACCAGCCCCGGGGCGACGAGCTGCCCGGCGGCATCGACCACCTCGTCGCCGTCCTGCGGCACGATATCGCCCAGCGCCACGATCCGCCCGTCGACGCAGCGCAACGCGCCGGCGCGCACTTCGCCCGGCAGGACCAGCTTGCCGCCGGTAATCGTCAGGGGCCGCTGCTGCTTCATGCCCAGTTCCCCTTTTCTTCGGCCCAGCCTTCGACGCCGCGCGCCCGGCGGGTCAGCACGTCGAGACAGGCCATGCGGATCGCCACGCCCATTTCGACCTGCCGCGTAATCAGGCTGGTGCCGAGCATGTCGGCCACGTCGCTGTCGATTTCCACGCCCCGGTTCATCGGCCCCGGATGCATGACCAGCGCCTGCGGCGCGCAACGCTGCAGCCGTTCGGCGGTCAATCCGTAGAGATGGCGGTATTCGCGCGGAGAGGGGATGAACTGGCCCTGCATCCGCTCGTTCTGGAGGCGCAGCATCATGACCACATCGGCCCCGTCCATCGCGGCTTCGAAATCGTGATACGGCTGGGCTCCCATCGCCTCGATCGCCTCGGGCATCAGCGCGGGCGGCGCGCAGACGCGCACTCTGGCGCCGAGCGAGGACAGACACAGGATGTTGGAGCGGGCGACCCGGCTGTGCAGGATATCGCCGCAGATCGCGACCACGAGGCCGTTGAACTCCTCGCCCTGCCCCCGTTCGCGCAAGGCGTGGCGCAAGGTCAGGGCATCGAGCAGCGCCTGGGTCGGGTGTTCGTGCTGCCCGTCCCCGGCATTGAGCACCGGGCAGGCGACCTGGTCGGCGATCAGCGCCACCGCGCCGGAGCTGGCATGGCGGATGACGATGGCATCGGCGCGCATGGCGTTGAGCGTCACTGCCGTGTCGATCAGCGTTTCGCCCTTCTTGATGCTCGACTGGGCGGCCTGCATATTGACCACGTCGGCCCCCAGCCGCTTGCCCGCGATCTCGAAACTCAGCAGCGTGCGCGTCGAATTCTCGAAGAAGGCGTTGATGATGGTGAGCCCGGCCAGCGTCTCGGAATGCTTGGCCGAGCGCCGGTTGAGTTCCACCCACTGTTCCGCCTCGTCCAGCAGGAAGAGGATTTCGTGAGTCTGGAGCCCGGCAATGCCAAGCAGGCCGCGGTGCGGGAAGGCGAGGCCACCGGCCGGGTAACGGCCCGGGGCGGGAGTGTTGGACGGCACTGTCATTAAAGCCGAGCCCTTAGTGGAGAGTACCCGGCGGCTCAAGGTGATTCGGGCCGGATTTCCCCCGCCCTTTCGGCTGGCAAGCACGCCGCGTAGCCCCTAAGGTGCCGCGCGCATCGGACGGACACTCAAGGGAGCACACCGGTCATGAATTTCGCGGGCAAGGTTTGGCGGCTGCTGGTCGGCATCAAGGACGCGCTGGCGCTGCTGTTCCTGCTGCTGTTCTTCATGGGGCTCTATGCCGTGCTCACCACCCGGCCCAGCCCCGGCCAGGTGCATGGCGGCGCCCTCCTGCTCGACCTCGACGGTTCGGTGGTGGAGGAAGCCTCGCAGACCGATCCGCTGCAAGTGCTGCTGTCGCAGGAAATGCCCGCCGGCGAATTCCAGGCCCGCGACCTCGTGCGCGCGATCGACGCCGCCGCGACCGACAACCGGATCGAGGCCGTGGTGCTCGACCTGTCGCGCTTCCTCGGCGGGGGACAGGTCCACTTGTCCGAAATCGGCGCCGCGCTCGACCGGGTGCGGGCGGCGAAGAAGCCGGTGCTGGCCTTCGCCAATGCCTATGTCGACGACGGGATGATGCTGGCCTCCCATGCCAGCGAAGTCTGGGTCGATCCGCTGGGCGGCGCGGTGGTCGCCGGTCCGGGCGGCGACCGGCTCTACTACGGCGGGCTGCTCGAGCGGTTGAAAGTCAAGGCCCACGTCTTCCGCGTGGGGACGTACAAGGCGGCGGTCGAACCTTTTCTCGGCGGCGGCATGTCGCCCGAAGCGCGCGAGGATGCGGGCGCGCTCTATTCCGCGCTGTGGGAAGAATGGAAAGCCGACGTGAAGAAGGCCCGTCCCGCCGCGAACCTGGCGCTGGTTTCCGGCCAGCCGGTCGAATGGCTGGCCGCGGCGAAGGGTAATGCCGCGCTTGCCGCCCGGCAGGCGGGCCTGGTCGACAAGATCGGCGACCGGGTCGCCTTCGGCCAGCGCGTGGCCAGGATTGTCGGCCCCGACGAATGGGATTCGGTCCCCGGCGGCTTCGCCCATACCGACCTTGCGCCGTGGCTGGCGGCGAACAAGCCGGGCAAGCAGGGCAAGGCCATCGGCGTCGTCACCATTGCCGGCGAAATCGTCGACGGCGACGAAGGGCCGGGCAAGGCAGGCGGCGACCGGATTGCCGGCCTGCTCGACGATGCACTGGACGACGATCTCGCCGGGCTGGTGGTGCGGGTCGATTCGCCGGGCGGTTCGGTCATGGCGTCGGAGGAAATCCGCCGCGCGATCCTGCGCCACAAGGCACGCAAGATCCCTATCGCCGTGTCGATGGGCAATGTCGCGGCCAGCGGCGGCTACTGGGTGTCGACCCCGGCGCAGCGGATCTTCGCCGAACCGGAAACGATCACCGGCTCGATCGGCATTTTCGCGGTGGTCCCGACATTCGAGAACGCGCTGGGCCAATGGGGCGTGACAACCGACGGGGTGAAGACCACGCCCCTGTCCGGCCAGCCGGACCTCGCCGCCGGGCTGACCCCGGAAACCGAAACCATGATCCAGAGCGTGATCGAAAACGGCTATGCCCGTTTCCTGTCGCTGGTCGCCAAGTCGCGTGGCAAGAGCCCGGCGGAAATCGACCGGATCGCGCAAGGGCGCGTCTGGGCCGGCGGTCCGGCGCGGCAAGCGGGGCTGGTCGACCAGTTCGGCGGGCTCGACGACGCGCTCGCCTGGACGGCGCAGCAAGCCGGACTGAAGGACGGCGAGTGGCACGCCAAGTTCCTCGGCAGCAAGACCGATGCCTATCACTCGCTGCTGCAGGCCCTGATGGGCTCGGGCGAAGCAGGGGGCAAAGCTTCCGCCAACGATCTCGTCGCCCTGCTCACCGCGCGGCAGGCGGGCCTGACGCAGCGGCTTTCCGCCGATCTCGACCGTCTGCTGACCACGCGCGGGGCGGAAGCCTACTGCCTGTCCTGCCCGCGCGAACCCCACGGGGCGGCCATGTCCACCCGTTCGCGAGCGGCGGATTCCGGGCTTATGCGCATACTCGGTACGCTAATTCGCGATTGAGGCTTGTGAATCGCGCAAGCGCATGGCAAAGGCGCGCCCCTGCCCGGCCGCGACGGCCATGCGCCGAATGGCGATACAGGGGCGGGCGCGTAGCTCAGTGGTAGAGCACACCCTTCACACGGGTGGGGTCGCAAGTTCAATCCTTGCCGCGCCCACCATTAAACCCCTTGATTTACTGGGTTTTTTGGCCTGACTGACCGGCAACACCCCCTGCCAAAATGCAGAACGATGCAGGAACACACGCTTCGTTCCCGTACATCCCCGTACAAATCCCGTACAAGCTTCAGGTCGAGATCGCGGGGAAAACCGTGCGATCAGGATGAAGATGTGCACTGCGAAGCGTATCTGGAAATTCCCGCACCCCGCAACCCCGGCCACAGGGGGGGTGCTGGAACAACCCTACATGCCCTACATTGGCGGAATTCTGCGATTTTTCACCCTACCTTTTGCCCTACACGCCCCCTACCTGATAGCGGTTGCCCAACCCTACATTTACGAAATTAAAATATAATATTTTCAATTACATAGGGTTATGGCCCAAAATTTGTAGGGTTGATGTAGTGTTGTCGATGTGTCGCAGAAAGCGCAGTTTTCTGCGGGTCTTGGGCCAAAAATCCGAAGATGTAGGAAATGTAGGGTTCGGCGCACCCCTCCCCCCTGCCTAGCGGTGGAGAAAGCAAATCAATTCAAGGCGCAAAATGCGCTCTAGCTGCACGAACTCGCACCAAATCGCCCATGTTCTTTGACCTCCACAAATGCAGGCAATCTGCCGTTGCACGAGAAGTCGGCAACTGCACGAAAACCGACATAGGAAGTGCGCAGGCGAGGGGGGGAGCAGAGCGCGGCGCGCGGGGTCTGGCGGGCTGGGTGTTCGCAAATGCCCCGCCCCTGCCCGCTGGGAGGCCGTGCAGCGCCTCGGAGCGTGCGCCCGCCCCCAAGCAGGCCCACACGCCTGTGGGCGCCCACAGGGCCGCTGCGCCCATCTGGACGGCAGGCCCTTGGTTCCTTATTTGTTCCACATGGGGAAGCGCGCACCGAATCGTCCGGCATGGACTGCCAGCCTTGCGAAGATGATCAGCGAAGGTGTGCACTGCGCGGCCTGCTGCGACACCTGCCGCGAGTGGAAGGACGTGGACCTGCAGGCGCTCGCCCAGGTGAAGGGGCCTGACTACGATCTATGGGGAAAGCGGACGCGGTGTCGCATCACGCCGGGCTGCAATGGCTGGAACCGCTTCTATTGCAACGGACGTGGGCGTCTCGAACCGATGCGCGATTGACACAGGCCACCGGCGGTCGCAGCCTCGCCCCATGTGCAACCTCTACCGCTTGAGCAAGTCCAGCGCCGAAGTGGCGCGGCTGTTCGGGGCGGCCGACGACAGCGCGGGCAGCAACGCGGGCGAATTCATTTACCCCGGCTATCCGGGGATGGTCGTTGCCGATGGCAGCCTGCGGACGATGGCATGGGGATTCCCGCTGGTGCTGAAAGGAAAGCACGGCCAGCCCCTGAAGCCAAAGCCGGTCAACAACACCCGATCCGACAAACTCGACAGCGGGTTCTGGCGGGCCAGCTTCCACCACCGCCGCTGCCTGATCCCACTGACCGCATTCGCGGAAGCGGAAGGACCGCGCGGCGGGAAGACGCGAACATGGATCGCGCTGCCCGGCCATGACGTGTTCTGCTGTGCGGGGATCTGGCGCGACAGCGACGAATGGGGGCCGGTCTATTCGATGGTCATCACCGAACCATCGGAACAGATGCACGCGGTGCATAGCCGCATGCCCGTGATCCTGCCGCCTTCAGCACATCACACATGGGTGGAAGGCGAACCGGCCGAGGCAAGGGCTCTGTGCGTCCCCTACCCCGGCCCGCTATCGATCAAGCAGACGGACCAGCCATGGTCCGGGCACCATGCCTAGCCGCTGATGATCAGTTCCCCGACTGCCTTGGCCTTCATGCCGGTGGTGTAGGTGGTGCCGACTTCTTCCATGTCGAAACGGGAGAAGATGCGGCGCACTTCGGGGTGATCGTTCAGGCTTAGGATAAAGCGGCCACGGATCCCGGCCAGCATGTCGGCCATCAACTCGAACTGGCCGCGATCGAACAATTCGGCGCCATACATGCGCTCGCTGCCGAAGTACGGCGGGTCGAGATAGAACAAGGTGCCCGGCCGGTCCCAGCGCGGGATGAACTCCTGCCAGTCCAGGCACTCGATGTTCACGCCAGCCATCCGTTCCGCCAGCTCTTCCAGCATCGGCACCAGTTTGGTGACATCGAAGCGCGCGCCAAGGCCGGGGGCTACGCCGAACGCCCGCGCCCCGGCCACCTTCCCGCCGAATGCCAGGCGCTGCAAATAGAGGAACCGGGCGGCCCGGTGCATGTCGGTCAGCGAGTCCGGGTCCTGTTTCGACAGGCGGACGAAGTTCGCCCGGCTACTGATCTGGAACCGGATCATTTCGGTGAAGGCAACGTAATGATGTTGCAGCACGCGAAACAGGTTCGCCACGTCCTGGCTGGCATCATTGATCACTTCGCACTTCGGCCGCATGTCACGGCGCAGAAAGACGCCGCCCATGCCGACGAACGCTTCGGCATAGGTATCGTGCGGCACAGCATTGATCCGTTCCACCAGGCGCTTTGCCAGATTGCGTTTTCCTCCCACCCACGGCGCCACCGGTCGCACCGGGGCCACGGCTTCTAACTGTTCCATTCGTACTAGACTCCCTTTCAATGTTCGCTACTTGTTCCGCCGTTCGCGCGAGCGGCGGGACGATTCGGGCGATGATCACGCCCGGTTCGCGGCAAGGGAGCTTTGCCGGGGTTGAGCGCTGCAACGCTCATCCCCCCGCCTCACGCGAGGCGGGTTGAATTCACGCAGCGGCCGATGCGGCGCTGGGCTGGTAATCGCGGAAGCGCACCACGTCCTGGCCGAACCATTCGTTGACTTCGGTCATGTGCAGCATCAGTGGTTCGATCTCGTTGACGAAGAAGATGTCGTTGGCCCTGCCCACGTCGCCAAAGCCACCGTTGTTCTGCGGGATCACGCCCATGATCTGCGGCGGCGTCCGGTGCGCGGCCATCACATCGTCCCGCGTCACGTTCTTGATGTTCAGAAACTCGTCCTTGGCGGCCACTTCGCTGATCGGGATGATCTGCACCCCATCCTTCTTCCCGCCCGGCGCATGCAGGAACAGGTTGCGGAAATTGCCCTGCCCGCGAGCCTCGCGCAGCGACTGGCGGATGGTGTCCACGTCCTCGTCGCTGACCGTGGTTTCGGAGAAGTAGAAGATGAAGCCCGCGTGGGCGCCGTTGATGTAGTAGCGGCGGCGGAAAAGGGTGGCGTTTTCGTTCAACAGCAGGCTTTGCATGGCCGCCAGGTATTCCGGCTTGCCGTACAGTTCCTGCGACGTGTCGTGTTCCAGCAAGTGAAACACCCGGCCCGCCTCGTACTGGTGCGGGTCCTGGTATTTCTCGACGAACCAATAGACGCCGTTCTTCGCGCGCCGGGTGTTGATGGCCAGGCTGTTCTTCAGCTGCGCGGTGCGCCCGGCGATGTTCGGCACGTTTTCGAGATAGGCATTGCCCATCACGAGGAAATCGAGCGCGAACTTGGCAAATTCGTCACGGCTCAACAGCGGATGCGGTTCGAAGTGCTTGACCAGCAGGTTGCGCTTCACGCGGATGGCGCTGCCATGGTGGGCGGACGCCTGCAGCATCTTGGAAAGGTGCTTCGGGTTGATCGGCGGTTCGTACCAGCGCCCGTTCCACCAGCATTCGGTGTAACCCAGCAGCTCGCGCCGATCCATGACGCTGACCGCATCGTCCAGGGCAAAGGCCCTGACCGGGCCGTCCAGCTTCGCGGCCCCATCCGCCTGATTGCTTTCATCCGTCATCGGTTGATCTCCACACGGGATTTGCGGACGCCAGACCCATCGGTGGCGTCCATCGGTTCGCAGAACAGCGCGTGCAGCAGCGCCCAAGCCAAATCGCCATGGCCGGTTTCGGCGCTGCGGCGCGCCACATAGGTGAGCTGGCTCTTGCCCTTGGTCAGCTGGGGGTGGATGGACATCAGCGCGGCGGCCAAGTCCTTCCATCCGGCGTCGAATTCGATCCGCCGCTTGTCGAAGACGTTCTTTGCCTTCAGCACCATCTGCGTCTTGACCAGCGGCGAATAGTCGAGCCGCCGGGCCAGCGGGAACCACTTCTTGACCAGCTGGTGGACGGCGCTGCCCATGCCGGTGCCGTCGATCGCGATTTCCGTCACGCGGTACTTGCGCGTCAGCTTGCGGATTTCGGCGGCCTGCGCCTCGTAGTCCTTGCCGCGCCACTGGAACTTTTCCAGCACGCGGAACTTGCCGCCCGGCCGGGCAGGCGGGGCAACGACAACGCAGCTGGCATTGTCCCCGTCCTCGCTTTCGGCGGGATCGTACCCGATCCACACTTCGCCATCGCCATACGGGCGCAGGGCATAGGGCTGGAAATCGTCCCAGACATCCCAGCTGTCCACCATGCACGGGCGCAACAGGGAAAGCGGGAAGCTGGATTTGCTGTCATCGACGAACTGGCAGAGGAACAGGTTGTCGAATTCGTCGACCGCGTATTCGAGCCGCAGTTCCTCCAGGTCCACCAGGTCGAAGCCCAGCGCGATCGCATCTTCGATCGTGACGATGTGGCGCCAGATGCCGTCCGCGCCCAGCGCGCCACTGGCCAAAGCCGCATGGCCAATGTCGATACGGACACGGTTTTCCTTGGCCCGCCGCTTATTGAACCGCTCGCCCGTCCACATCGGATAGGCTTCGTGGGCGATGGTGCTGGGCGTGGAAAAATAGGTCTTATGATAGCGCTTGTGGGTCGCCATCGCACTGGCGACCGTGTTGATTTTATCGAAACCGTAAATCCAGAAGCATTCGTCGACGTAGACATCGCCATGATAGCTTTGCGCGGTACGATAGTTCGTGCCGAGGAAATAGAAGGTGACGGGTTCAAGCAGCTCGCCATCTTCGCCCTCACGGTGGATCACCATCGGATCGCCGGTCAACTGGCGACCCAGCACCGAGAAGACGAACTCCACGATATACTGACGGAAGACATCCGCCTGCGCCCGGCTCGCGGAAATGAAGATCTGATTGTTGCCGGTTTCGAATGCGCGGATGAACGCTTCGCGCGCGAAATAGAACGTCGCGCCGATCTGGCGCGACTTCAGCAGCATGCGGGTGCGGCGGCTGACGTTTTCCCACCAGGTTTCCTGATAGCCGAAGTGGCAGTCCAGGAAGGCGTCCTTCAGCTTCAGGTATTCCTCATGCGTGATGAGGTTCTTGGGCTTCTTCTTCCGCTCGCCCGCGTTGCGGTTGGCCACCTTCTCGTTCAGGTCGCCTTCGTGGCCGCCGGGTTCTTCGTACCGGCGCACGCGGGCCGCCCGCTCGATCAGGCGGGCGATGGCATCCATTTCCTTGAAATCGGTGCCGGTCTTCTTCTCTTTGAAGATCAGCTGGTTCAGCCGCATCTCGCAGCTGTCTTCGACCCGGCGGATGACCGGATCATCATCCCACTTGTCACGGGTTTTCCAGCTGGCGACGGTGTTGGCCGACAGGTCCAGTTCCGCGGCGATTTCGGTGACGCCGTACCCCCGCCAGTAATAGGACCGCGCCACCCGCCGCACGTCGAACGGGATCGGGCCTCCTTTGGGCGGGCATTGGGAATTGACGGCGGCCATGGCCGTGCGACCATGCGCGCGCGCGCATTGTGCATCACGCGCGCGGATTTGTGGTGCTGCGCATCACAAATGGCAGACGTTGCCGGAACGGCTCGATCAGGGGCGAATGGGCTTCACACGCTCACCCGAACCTGACCGCAGGAGCCGCCACCCATGGCAAAGTCCAAGTTCTTCCGCGTTGCCGTCGAAGGCGATACCGTCGATGGCCGCAAGATCGAGCGCGCGCACATCGAACAGATGGCCGCGACCTATGACCGCGTAACCTACACTGCCCGCATCAATTGCGAGCATCTGCGCGGCTATTCGCCCAACCCGCCGTTCAACGCCTATGGCTCGATTGATGCCGTGAAGGCCGAAGAAGTCACCCTGAAGATCGGTGGCAAGGATCAGAAGCGCCTCGCGCTCTACGCCAGCTTCGACGTGAACGATCAGGCCAAGGAACTGACCAAGGCCGACCAGAAGGTCTTTTCCAGCGTCGAAATCAACCCGAACTTCGCCAACACCAGCCAGGCTTACCTGGTCGGGATCGCGCTGACGGACAGCCCGGCCAGCCTTGGAACGGAAATCCTCAAGTTCAGCACCCGCGAGGATGCGCGCAAGGATAACCTGATCGCGATTTCCGATGCCTTCAGCGTCGAATTCGAGGAAGCCGCTGCCGCCGACAGCGAAGTGACCGGCGCGTTTTCGGCCATGAAGAAGTTCTTCGAAGGCTTTAGTTCGCAGCCAAAACAGGAACCGGCGGCCCCTGCCCAGCCCGCAACGCCGCCCGCCGCCGATCCGGCCAAGTCCGATCTCGCCGCCTTCGCCGCGACCATGGCGGACGGCATGGAAAAGCTGGCCAGTGCTTTCGTCGCATCAAACGCGAAGATGGAAGCCCGCCTCGGGAAGCTGTCCGAAGACTTCGCTGCGCTCAAGAACGATGTCGAGAAGACGCCGCCGAACACCTACCGCGCCCGGCCCACGGGCACCGGCGGCGGCGATGTCGTCCAGGCTGACTGCTGACCTTCCGCCCACCCCTCAAGCCATCCCGCCGCTCGCCCTACTAACCGGAGCCTACCATGCGCAACGAAACCCGCATCCTCTTCAATCAGTTCTGCGAGCGCATTGCCGAACTCAACGAAGTCGGTGACGCGACCGAAAAGTTCACCGTCACCCCGTCCGTTCAGCAGAAGCTGATCGACAAGAAACAGGAATCGAGCGAATTCCTGTCCCGCATCAACATCGTGCCCGTGACCGAAAAGGAAGGCGCTGTCCTTGGCCTGTCGGTCGGCGGCCCGCTGATTTCGAACACGGATACCAGTGGGGCGGGCACCCGTTCCACCACTTCGCCGTCGAGCATGGACGAAGTGCTGTATAACTGCCGCCAGAACAACAGCGACACGCACATCACCTATGCGCTTCTTGATGCCTGGGCGAAATTCCCCGACTTCCAGCAGCGCATCCAGAACCAGATCGTGAAGCGCCAGGCACTGGACAACATCATGGTCGGCTTCAACGGCACCAGCTATGCGGTGACCAGCAACAAGGTCGCGAACCCGCTTGGCGAGGACGTGAACATTGGCTGGCTGCAGAAGCTGCGCACCGACAAGCCCGAACAGGTGCTGGACGAAGGCGCAGTGGCCGGCAAGGTCACCTATGGTGTCGGCGCGGACTATGCCACGCTGGACGCGCTGGTTTACGATGCGGTTTCGAACCTGATGCCCACCTGGGCGGCCGAAGACACCGAACTGGTGGTGCTTGTTTCGCGCGATCTGCTGCACGACAAGTATTTCCCGCTGATCAACCAGGATCAGGCCCCGACCGAGCAGCTGGCGCGCGATGTAATCATGTCCACCAAGCGCCTGGGCGGCCTGCAGGCCGATCGCGTGCCGTACTTCCCGGCCGGTTCGATCTTCGTCACCCGCTACGACAACCTTTCGATCTACGAACAGGACGGCAAGCGCCGCCGCCACATCAAGGATGTGCCGGAACGCGACCGGATCGAGGATTACCAGTCCTCGAACGATTCCTACGTGATCGAGGACTACGACTTCGCCTGCCTGGTCGAGAACATCGAATACAAGGCTGCATAACCCATACCCACCGCCGCGAAGGCCCTTTGGGTCGCAACCGGGGGAAGGGCTTAGGCCCTTCCCCCACCACCCCGGCAAAGAACAGGAACCCCGCTCATGTCACTGGCCCACCGCAAGAAACAGGAAAAGCTGGCCCGCATCGCCGCCGAACAGGAAGAAGCGCAGGCCAGTGTCGCTGCCGAACGCGCGGCCAAGGCCAGCAAGGCCAAGCCCGCCACTACCGCCTTTTCGGAACGGCCCGCCGCATCGGACACCGCACGCCCGGCTTTCAGCCTGGCCCAGCGCAGCCGACAGCAGAAGCTGGCGCGATCCGCGATCGACGGTGCCAGTGCTGGCGATGTCGCCCCCGAACGCCCCACGGACGGCCCGGAAGCGACCGAGTACGAATTGCTGCTGGCCTCGCTGGGCGAAGACATGCGGCGCCTGAAGGGCATCCAGTCCACCGAAGGCAAGATTGCCGCCAAGCGGGAAATGATCGACCGCTACACCCCGCACGTGGATGCCACGCTGGAAGAAGCGATCGAGATCGGTCAGGCCGTGCAGGACGAACTGCTGGTCAACATGATGATCTGGCGCTTCGACATCGGGGATTACACCATCGCGCTGGACATTGCCGAACACGTCCTGCGTTTCGGCCTGCGCCTGCCCGAACGCTTCCAGCGCACGCCCGCCACCCTGATCGCGGAAGAAGTGGCCGAAGCCGCGCTGACCGCTGCCAAGATCGACAAGGATTTCCCGCTGCCCGTCCTGCAGCGCACCGACCAGCTGACTGCCGATTTCGACATGCCGGATGCGGTACGGGCGAAACTGGCCAAGGCGCAGGGCCAGCAGCTCGTGCGCGAGGCCGTGGCCGCCGATGCGGATCCCGAAAGTGTGCCCGCAGGCGCCGCCTTCGCGGCCCGCAAGGCTGCGCTCAATCAGTTCCAGCGCGCGCTTGGCCTGGAAAGCAAGATCGGTGTGGTGAAGGACATCGAACGCCTTGCAGCCTGGCTGAACAAGCACGCTGCCGCCGAACCGGCCGGACAGGACGAAGAAGCGGCGGAATAATTGTTATCTGGGAGCATTCCGG
>JAQVEQ010000225.1 GCA_028697875.1 Novosphingobium sp.
GGACGGCAAGGTCCACCATGCGCTTCACTTCGGGATCGGTATCGTATTCGCGGCGGAAGTCGGCGACCGGCGGATCGGCGGTGACGCCGTGCTTCTTGCGGCCGTTCAGCGCCTCGTCGAGATTCCACGGGTCGGTGGGATGGTTGGGCACCATCTTGCACAGCCCGTCCACGCGGCCATAGCCCATCTGCAGGATGCGCCCGCAGTCGCGCAGCACCGCGCGCGCCTTCATCTTACCAAAAGTGATGATCTGGGCGACGTGATCGTGGCCGTACTTGCGCTGCACGTAGCGGATCACTTCACCGCGCCGGGTTTCGCAGAAGTCGATATCGAAGTCCGGCATCGAGACGCGTTCCGGGTTGAGGAAGCGTTCGAACAGCAGGTTGAGCTTGAGCGGATCGAGGTCGGTAATGGTCAGCGCCCAGGCAACCAGCGAGCCCGCGCCCGAACCACGCCCCGGCCCCACCGGGATGCCGTTGTCCTTGGCCCACTTGATGAAGTCGGCAACGATCAGGAAGTAGCCCGGGAAGCCCATGCCGATGATGATATCGGTCTCGAAATCGAGGCGCTTGGCATAGTCGAGGAATTCCTCGGTCACGCCCTTTTCGCGCAAGGCTTCGTAGGCAGCGACGCGTTCATCGCCTTGCAGCGCCATCGCCGAGTCGAGCTCGTCCTCGGTCGCATCGGGCCAGTAGGGCAGCAGGCGGCGGGCAAGGCCGCGGCGAGAATCGTTGGCCAGCATGCGCTGCTCGCCCTCGATATCGCCGGCGAGGCTGGGCAGCAGCGGCCGGCGCTTGGGCGGCGCATAGGCGCAGCGCTGGGCGACGACGAGCGTGTTCGCCATCGCCTCGGGCAGATCGGAGAACAGCTCCTCCATCACCTCGATCGGCTTCACCCAGCGCTCGGAAGAGGAACGCGGCCGGTCGGCGGCATCGACCTGCGTCGAATTGGCGATGCACAGCATGGCATCATGCGCGGCGTGGAAGGTCCGCTCGGCATATTGCGCCGGATTGCTGGCGACGAGCGGGATGTCGCGCGCATAGGCGAGCGCGATCAGGTCTTCCTCGCTCTCGTCCTCCTCGGGCTCTCCGGTGCGGGTGATCTCGATATAGAGGCGGTCGCCGAACAGCGCCTGCAACGCGTCGCAATAGCTTTCCGCCGCCTCGTGACGTCCCTCGGCATAGAGCCGCGCGAGCGCGCCTTCGTTGCCGCCGGTGAGGCAGATCAGGCCATCGGTGTACCCGCGCAGGCTCTCGATCTCGACATGCGGATCGAGTTCCAGCGGCCGGTCGAGGTGGGCGCGGCTGACGTGGCGGCACAAGTTCATCCAGCCCGCCTCGTTCTGGGCGAACAGCGCCAGCCAGTCGATCGGCAGATCCTGCCCCTGCGCGGCCCCACCCGGACGCGCCACGGCGAGGAAGGTGCCCACGATCGGCTGCACGCCCGCGCCCTGGCAGGCCTGCGCAAAAGTCGGCGCGCCATAGAGGCCGTTGCGGTCGCAGATGGCGGCGGCGGGAAAATTGCGCGCCTTGGCCAGCTTGGCCGCTGCCTTCGGATCGATCGCACCGTCCAGCATGGTGAAGCTGGAGAAAATGCGAAGCGGAACGAAAGGCGCGAAAGACATCGTCGAAATCTAGGCGGCGCCCGCTTCGGCAATCAAGTCTCGCGCGCGAAAAGCAGGGGAAATTCGCACCCCGCAGCGCCCGGCGGACGAAAAGCCGGGACCGGGCTTGGACATCGACGTCCGAACCGCCCGTTCCCCGCGGCATATCCTTGTTTTGCAGGAATTTGCATCGCCCCCGGTTCGCCCGCACGCCAACGAAGTATTAAAGAGACTGTGGCACATCACGGGATGACGAGTCGCCGCTTCCGATAACCCGCGATACGGATCCAACCGATTGCCAGATCTTCCTTCCAGCCAGCTTCCGGCGCCGACCGGGCACGCGATGCCGGACATAACGACCATCGCCGCCTGCAGCACCGCGCTTGCCGCGATCATGGCCATCACGATCCTGCTGTCGTGGTTCAAGGACGGCCGTTCCGATCAGCGCAACTGGGTCTTCGCACCGTTCGGCCTGGCCGTGCCGGCAGGCGTCCTGCTGACCTTTCCCGACATATTGCCCGGCCCCTGGGGGCTGGCCCTCGGCTGGTTCTTCCTGACGCTGGTCTATGGCACGGCATGGCAAGCTGCCCGGGTCATGGGAGGCCGCCAGGCGCGCCCGCTGGCGCTGCTGCTGCCATGTATCGCCGTTCTGGTATTTTCCCTCACGCTGGGCGCGGAGGGACACATGACCGGCATGCGAATGCTGCCGCGAGCGCTGCTGTTCGCGATGTTCAATGGGCTGGCAGCCCGTGAATTCGGCCGCATGCGCAGCCCTCGCCTGCCTTCGGCAACGACGCTCTACTGGATCTTTTCCGCCTTCTTCCTGTTCGATCTGGTCCGCAGCCCGTTCTCGCTGTGGCTTCCCGCCCCTTTCGGGGCAGAGTATCCGCAGGTCTGGTCGATTGCCCTGTTCAATTTCCTGATCGTTCTGGAAGGCTCGCTGCTCGGCGTCTTCGTGACCGCGCTCGGCCGGGAACAGCTCGCGGAAGGCCACTACCAACTCGCCTCGATCGATCCGCTTACGGACATCGGCAACCGCCGTGCCTTCGACGACAGGATCGAACGCCTCAAGCAGGACCGCGCTGTCACCAGGCCCCCGGCCATCGCCGTGATCGATATCGACAACTTCAAGACGATCAACGACCAGTTGGGGCATGCCTTCGGCGATCTCGTCATTGCCAATACCGCCAGAATCGCGCGCGAGGTTTTCGGCAAGGACAATGTCTTTCGCATCGGCGGCGAGGAATTCGCGGCCATCGTCCATGCCCGGCGCGACAATGCCATCGTCGCCAAGGCGGAAACCATGCGCGCCCGCTTCGAGGCCCATCGCCACTGCGCCGGCAACCTTTCGCGGCACTGCACGCTCAGCATCGGCCTTGCCCGGCTGGAAAACGTGCATGACCACGAAACCGCGTTCAAGGCCGCCGACCGGGCACTGTACATGGCCAAACGCCTTGGCCGCAATCAGACGATCATGCTCGATGCCTCCGCGCCCGCGCCGCAGGCGCTCGCCGAACGGCGCGCCAACGTGGGCGCATTGTAGAGACGCTTCGCAGTCGGACGGCGTGAGGAACAGAAGTCGAGCAGAACGTCACTTAAACTTGCGTCGGGGATAATAGCCGGACCTGCGTGGACTTGCCCACTCAGAATAACTTCCCCCAAACATTACAAATTCGGCCATGCCTTTGCATAAAGTTCAACAATGTGTTTCTCTTCACGTCGGGAAGATATTGAGGAGGGCACACCATGGACTCTGGTATGAGTGCGGGCGGCAAGTCGCTCGTTGAGCGCGCCAAGGCGATCATCCTGCAACCCAAGACGGAATGGCCGGTCATCGCTGGCGAAAGCGAAACGACGGCGAGCATCCTGAAAAGCTATGTCCTGCCGCTGGCCGCGATCGGGCCGCTTGCCACCCTGATCGGCGGGCAGCTCTTCGGCTATGGCGCGCTGTTCGTGCGCTATCGTCCGGGGCTGATGACCGCGCTGACATCCGCCGTGGTCAGCTATGTCATGACGATCATCGGCGTGTTCGTGCTGGCGTGGATCGCCAACTTCCTCGCCCCCAAGTTCGCCGGCACCGAAAGCAAGACCGGGGCCTTCAAGCTCGTCGCCTACTCCATGACGGCGGGATGGCTGGCCGGCATTTTCAGCCTGTTTCCGGCGCTTTCCATTCTGGGGATCGTCGGGCTCTACAGCCTCTACCTGTTCTACGTGGGCGCGCCGGCGCTGATGAACGTGCCGGGGGACAAGGCGCCGGGCTATACGGCGGTGACCGTGGTCTGCGCCATCGTGCTCGGCCTCATCGCCTCTGCCATCTCGGCGGCCCTGATCGGCCTGTTCGCGGGGCCTGCGCTGCTATCATCCTCCGATCGCACAGAGATGGACGGCACGATCTCGGTTCCGGGCGTGGGCTCGATCGACACCAGCAAGATCGAGGAAATGGGCAAGCGCATGGAAGACGCGGCCAGCGGCAAGACCAAGGCTGTCGCTTCCAGCGATCTCAAGGCCCTTCTGCCCGAATCGATCGGGTCCTATGCCCGCTCATCGGTGCAAACCGGCGGCGCCGGCACCATGGGGACTTCCGCCGAAGCCGAATATACCTCGGGCGACAAGTCCTTCACGCTGCGCATCGCC
>JAQVEQ010000034.1 GCA_028697875.1 Novosphingobium sp.
CGATCTAGGTCGGCCGCCGCGTCGACCAGACCACGCCGCTGGCCGACGCCCGCCTGAAGGACGGCAGCCGCGTCAACGTGATCGTCCAGCCGCTCAGCCTGCGCGGCACGGCGATCTCGATTCGTAAGTTCTCCGAGAAGCCGATCACGCTGGACATGCTGCGCGACTTCGGTTCGATGAGCGACAAGATGTGCACCGCGCTCAAGATCGCGGGGGCCTGCCGCATGAACGTGGTCATCTCCGGCGGTACCGGCTCGGGTAAGACGACCATGCTCAACGCCCTGTCGAAGATGATCGACCCGGGCGAACGCGTGCTGACCATCGAAGACGCGGCCGAACTTCGCCTGCAGCAGCCGCACTGGCTGCCGCTGGAAACGCGCCCGCCGAACCTCGAAGGCCAGGGTGAAATCACGATCGGCGACCTCGTGAAGAACGCCCTGCGTATGCGCCCGGACCGCATCATCCTGGGCGAAATTCGCGGCGCGGAGTGTTTCGACCTGCTCGCGGCGATGAACACCGGCCACGACGGCTCGATGTGCACGCTGCACTCCAACAGCCCGCGCGAATGTCTGGCCCGTATGGAAAACATGATCCTGATGGGCGACATCAAGATCCCGAAGGAAGCCATTTCGCGCCAGATCGCGGAATCGGTCGACCTGATCGTTCAGGTGAAGCGCCTGCGCGACGGTTCGCGCCGCACGACCAACATCACCGAAGTGATCGGGATGGAAGGCGACGTGATCGTGACTCAGGAGCTGTTCCACTTCGAATATCTCGACGAGACGGAAGACGGGAAGATCATCGGCGAATTCCGCAGTTCGGGCCTGCGCCCCTACACGCTGGAGAAGGCCCGCCAGTTCGGGTTCGACCAGGCCTACCTCGAATCCTGCCTCTGATCGTCCAGCCACCGGTTGCGTTGCGGCTGCCGCGCCTGCGGAAGGGGACACAGCAAAAAGCTTGATCGGCAAGCCGCGCCCTCTAAGGCGGGGCGATGCCCGCCGCCCCCAAGCAACGACCGATCCTGGCTCTCGCCATCCGCATTGCGGCAGTGGTGATGCTTTCGACCATGATCGCGCTGGTCAAGCTGGTCGGCGAACATGGCGTCTCCATGATCGAGACGATGTTCTGGCGGCAGTTCATTACCGTTCCGATCCTGCTCGGCTTCCTCGTGTCGGGGCGTTCGCTCTCGCGCCTCAAGACCGCCCGCATCAAGCACCATTTCCGGCGCGGGATCATCGGCATGGGCGGCATGGCGCTGACGTTCGGCTCGGCGCTTCTCCTGCCGCTGGCCGAAGCGCAGGCATTGCAGTTCACCGCGCCGCTCTTCGCCACCATCCTGTCCGTCTTCATGTTGCAGGAAAAGGTCGGCCGGTGGCGGCTTTCCGCTCTTATCATCGGGTTTGGCGGGATTCTCGTCATCACGCGGCCGGGCGAAGTCGATATCCCGCCGCTCGGCCTGGCGGTGGGGCTGGGCGCGGCCTTCGCGGTGGCGTTTCTGTCGATTCTCGTGAAGGACCTCAACCGTTCGGAAGAACCGTTGACGATCGTGTTCTATTTCGCGGCCGTCACCAGCCCGATCCTTGCCCTCGGCCTGCCGTTCGTCATGGTCGGGCACGATGCGGCGACATGGGGGCTGCTGCTGCTCATCGGCGTGACAGGTTTCGCCGGCCAGATGCTGCTGACGATGTCGCTGCGTTTCGGCCCCGTCTCCAGCGTGATCGTGATGGACTATTCGGGGCTCGTCTGGTCGACGCTCTACGGCGCCCTGCTGTTCGACCAGTTCCCGCCCGCCGCGACATGGGTGGGCGCGCCCCTGATCGTCACTGCCGGCCTGCTGATCGCATGGCGCGAACACGTGCAGTCGCGGGAGGAAATCCAGACCGAGACCATGCTGGGCCGCTAGCCCCGGCCGCACGGCCCCCTGTGTTCGGGTGTGTTCGGGTGACGAAGTTGACAGAGTTGACAGGGTTCAGGAGGGGAAACCCCTTCCCCCTTCCCGCGCTGCCTGCCCTGCCCCGGACAGGGCATGAAGGAACGGCTGTGCTGGAGGAAAGACCGGACATGATTCGCCGCTCCCGAGAGGACCACGATGCGAATCGCATCCCTTATGCACGCGGCGGCGTGTAGGACAGCGATATGTGGGGGCATGGCCGGGACAACGGCTTCCGCCTCCGGCTGGCGGAACCTATATCGCTGGAGTACGTTTCGCACGGGCAGCCCCATTCGCAGGGGGCCCCTTCAACAAGGATACGACAATGGTTCGCAAGCTCATCCTCGCCCTCGCCATCTCCGGCATCGCCCTGACCGCGACGGCCTGCAACACCGTCAAGGGCCTCGGCCGGGATATCGAATCGGTCGGCCAGACCGCCGACGACGCGATGTAAACAACCACCCTGCGGGCGGCGCTCAGCCTCCCGTCTTGCGATAGACCAGCGTCAGATTGTTGGCCGGCATGGCAGTGCGCCGTGTCCGGGCGAAACCGCATTCCCCGGCCAGCCGGTCCACATCGGCAAGGTCGCGAATGCCCCACGCGGGATTGCGCGCCTTGAGGCTTGCATCGAAATCCCGGTTGGACGGCGCGGTTTCGACGTCCGCTTCGAGATAGGGGCCGTAGAGCACCAGCGGCGCCCCGGGCGGCAGGCAGCGCGCGGCCCCGGCGAACAGGCCCTGCGCCGCGCGCCACGGGCTGATGTGGATCATGTTGACGCACAGCATGTCATCGGCCCGGCCCACCGGCCAATCCGGCGCGGCCGCGTCGAGCGGCAAGGGCGCAAGCAGGTTGGGCAGGCCCGCCTCCTCCCGCCAGACCGCGATGGACGCGCGGGCCGCATCGTCCGCGTCGGTCGGCTGCCAGACGAGGTCCGGGAAACGCCTGGCCAGGAACACCGCGTGCTCGCCCGTCCCGCTCGCCACTTCCAGCACCAGCCCGGCGGCGGGCAGTTCCTCCGCCAGCACGGCGGCAATCGGCTCGCGGTTGCGGGCGGCGGCGGGGGCGTGACCTTTCATCGTCTTCTCCAGACTGCTGCCAGAAGGCTGCCGATCAGGACGTGGCATACCGAGGACAACGCGCTCGGCACAGGGGCCAGCGCGGCCTGCACCGGGTTGGGAAACTGCGCGACGAAGCTTTGCGAGGAAGCCAGCGTCGCGCCTAGCCCGCTGTTCTGCATCCCGACCTCGATCCCGACCGTGCGCCGTTCGGAAAGGCCGAGCCCGAGAACGCGCGCCAGCACGTATCCCAACCCGAAGCCCGACGCGTGGAGCAGGAGGACCGACAGCAGCAGGATGCCGAAGTTCGCCTCGATCAGCGGCTTCGACTTGGCGATGATCCCGCCGACGATCAGCACCACTGTCAACACCGACAGCAGCGGCGAAACATTGGCTGCCAGCTTCGTCAGGCGCGGCACATAGCGGTTGAGCAGCACCCCGGCGACCACCGGCAGCAGCACGATGGCGACCATTTCGCGGAACAGGCTCCACCGGTCGATCTCCACGAACACCCCGGCCAGCCAGCCGGTCAGCAACGGCGTCAGGACAATCGCGACCAGAGTGGAAGCCATGGTCATGGTGACCGAGAGGGCGACGTTCGCCCGCGCCATGTACGTGATGACGTTGGAGGCCGTGCCGCCCGGGCAGCAGGAAACCAGGATCAGGCCGACCGCCAGGCCGGGTACCAGCCCCAGCACATGGGCCAGCACGACGCCGGTGACCGGCATGATCGTGAATTGCAGCACCACGCCCGCCGCCACGCTGCGCGGCATGGCCAGCACGCGGCGGAAATCGTCGAACGACAGGGTGATCCCCATGCCCAGCATGACCACGCCCAGCAGGACGCTGATCAGCGGCTGGCCGAAAGGCCGGATCGACCCGTCGGCGACCCAGATGAAATGGGCCGGAACCAGCCAGGCCCACAAGGTGCCGATGGCGGTCCACAGCGCAAACAGGTTGGTCGCGCGCTGGATCATCCGATAGTTCCCCTCATCCCAATCCCCCCGGTTCCGGGCGGGATAGCAGCACCGGCCCCGGTCAGGCCAGTTCCCTTTCCGTCCCTTCCCGCTCGGCCCGTTCGCGGTCGATCAGGTCGCGTTCGAAACGCCGGGCCGCGCGCATGATCGCATCGTATTCGTGCACGAAACGGCCCCCCGCCTTTTCCTGCACCAGTTCCAGGATCGCTTCGGCCATCCGCTTGGCGGAGATCGAGCGCAACCGGCGGTTGCCGCCTTGCAGGAACAGGTCGATCAGCGGGCTGAACAGCATACCGAGCCGTTCGGCCGGACGCGGATCGCCTTCCCGCCGCCCGCGCAGCAAGCCGGGACGCAGGATGTCGAGCCGGGCGAAGCGCATCTTCTGCAGTTCGCGTTCGACCTCGCCCTTGACCCGCATGTAGAGATGGCGGCTGCCGGGATCGGCCCCGACCGCGGACACGGTCACGAACTGGCGGATATCCGCATCCCTGGCCGCGCGGGCGACTTGCAGCACCAGCTTCTCGTCCACCGCGCGGAAGGCGTCCTCGCTCTTGCCCGCCTTGCGCCAGGTCGTGCCCAGCGCACAGACGACCGCATCGGGATGCAGCGATTCGATGATTTCCGGCCAATGCTCCGTCCCGGCGACGAACATTTCCATCCGCGCCCCCTGCGGCAACGCGGTGCGGCGGCGGGCCACGGCGGCAAGGCGCACCGGTTCGTAGCCGACACAGCGTTCCATCACCGCCCGGCCGATCATGCCGGTCGCCCCGATCAGGAGGATGCGCCGCCTAGACATTGCGCAATCCTTCCGGAATCCGGCCGAAGATCTCCGCGTAACGGTCGATCGCATAGCGGTCGGTCATCCCGGCGATGAAATCGACGATATGGCGGCTGCGGCCAGGCTCCCCCGCGGGGATGCCCGCCACCCAGCCGTCGGCCATCAGCGTCGGGTCCTGTTCGTAGGCGGCGAACAACGAGGCGATGACGTCCCGCGCCCGCTCCGCCGTGGCGAGCTGGTCGGGGTGGTTGTAGAGCCGGGCATACATGAAGGTCTTGAGCTCGCGTTCCTGCGCGGCGAAACCGGGCGAAAAACCGGCCAGGGCCCTGCCCGCCGCGCGCACCTCCTCCACCGATCCGATCCCTTCCAGCCGGGCGCGCGTGTGATCGAGCAGGTCGTTGACCATCAGCCCGATCTGCCCTCGCACCAGTTCCCGCAGCTGACTGTCGCGCGAGGCATGGGGGAAGCGTTTTTCGACCGCCCGCCACTGGTCGGCGACGAAATCCAGCGTCAGCAGGTCGTCCAGCTGGAGGAATCCGGCGCGCAGCCCGTCGTCGATGTCGTGGTTGTCGTAGGCGATGTCGTCCGACAGGGCGGCGACTTGCGCTTCCAGCGAAGGCCAGCTGGTCAGCTCCATCGGGAAAGCCGCGTCGAGTTCGCGCAAGGCCCAGTTCGGTTCCGCGACCGGGCCGTTGTGCTTGGCCAGCCCTTCGAGCAATTCCCACGTCAGGTTCAGCCCGACATGGTCGCAATAGGGGCTCTCGAGCCGCATCAGCATGCGCATCGCCATGGCGTTGTGGTCGAACCCGCCGCGATCGCGCAGCGCCCCGTCGAGCGCCTTCTCCCCCGCATGGCCGAACGGCGGGTGGCCGATGTCGTGGGCCAGGCACAGGGCTTCGGTCAGGTCCTCGTCCAGCCCCAGCGTGCGGGCGACGACCCGGCCGATCTGTGCGACTTCGATGCTGTGGGTCAGGCGCACCCGGTAATGGTCGCCGTCCGGCGCGATGAACACCTGGGTCTTGTGGCGCAACCGGCGGAACGAAATCGAATGGATGATCCGGTCGCGGTCGCGCTGGAATTCGCTGCGCGGCCCGCGCGTGCCCGCCCGGTCTTCCGGGAATTCACGGCCGCGCGAATGCACGGGATCGGAGGCATAGGGCGCGCGGTTCATGCGCGGCGGGACTAGGACGGGGCGCGGCCTAACGCAATGGGGTCAAACGCAATTGAAGCGAACGCAGCGGAGCGCTCAATCCTCGTCCAGGATCCACGCCGCCGCCTTTTCCGCATGGATGCGCGTGCAGTCGTAGATCGGCAGGACATTGGCGTCGACGTCGACCACCAGTTCCAGTTCGGTGCAGGCCAGCACGATGGCGCGTGCGCCTTCCTGCCCCTTGACCGTGATGATCGTCTTCAGCGCCCGTTCGGCGTCGCGCGTCGCCTTGCCGCAAGTGAGCTGGGTGTAGATGATCCGGTCGAGCGTTTCCGCGTTCTTCATGTCGGGCGGCATCAGGTCGACCCCATGGGCGACCAGCCGCTCACGATAGAAGCTTTCGGTCATGACGTTGCTGGTGCCGATCAGCGCCGCCGTCTTGACCCCGTCCCGCCCCATCTTCTCGCCCACGCATTCGGCGATGTGGATCACGGGAATGTCGACCGCCCCGGCCACCCGGTCGTAGACCTTGTGCATCGAATTGGCGCCGATCACCAAGGCCCCGGCCCCGGCCCCGGCCAGCCGTCTGGCCGACGCGACCAGCACGCCCGCGGCGCGGTCCCAATCCTCGTCGCTCTTCAGGCCGTAGAGGTCCGTGAAGTCGAGGCTTTCGATCAGCATGGGCGCGCTCGCATGGGGATCGCGGCGCGACTGGATGATCCGGTTGATATATTCGTAATAGGTGCGGGTCGAAACCCAGCTCATGCCGCCGATCAGGCCGAGTTTACGCAATGCGGTGAATCCTGCTGTGCCCAAGGTGAATCCATGCCCGTTAAGACAGAATCAACCTTGCAAGAACGTTACCCGAGGCAATGCCGGGGCGTTGAACCGGGCATGGCCTGCGGCCATCGGAGATACGAAAAGGGCGGCCCCGCCAGCGGGACCGCCCCATGATCCGTCCAAGGCGCCTCAGATCGCCTTGATGATTTCCTCGACCATCTTCTTCGCGTCGCCGAGAAGCATCATGGTCTGGTCCATGTAGAACACGTCGTTGTCGACGCCGGAATAGCCGACACCGCCCATCGAACGCTTGATGAAGAAGATCGTCTTGGCCTTTTCCACGTCGAACACGGGCATGCCGTAGATCGGGCTGGACTTGTCGGACTTCGCCGCCGGGTTCACCACGTCGTTGGCGCCGATGATGAACGCCACGTCGCACTGGGCGAACTCGCTGTTGATGTCCTCCAGCTCGAAGACTTCGTCGTAAGGGACGTTGGCTTCGGCCAGCAGCACGTTCATGTGGCCCGGCATGCGGCCCGCCACCGGGTGGATGGCGTACTTGACGTTGACGCCCTCTTCCTTGAGCAGGTCCGACATCTCGCGCAGCGTGTGCTGCGCCTGGGCCACCGCCATGCCGTAGCCCGGGATGATGATGACGTTCTGCGCTTCCTTGAGCAGGAAGGCCGCGTCTTCCGCGCTGCCGCGCTTCCACGGGCGGTCGCTCTTGGCCGCGCCCGCGCCGCCGCCGCTGCCGCTGTCGTCCGCGCCGAAGCCGCCCGCGATCACCGAGATGAAGCTGCGGTTCATCGCCCGGCACATGATGTAGGACAGGATCGCACCCGACGAGCCGACCAGCGCGCCGGTAATAATCATCGCCGTGTTATGCAGGGTAAAGCCCATCGCCGCCGCGGCCCAGCCCGAGTACGAGTTGAGCATGGAGACGACCACCGGCATGTCCGCGCCGCCGATCGGGATAATCAGCAGGAAGCCGATGATGAAGGAAAGCACCGTGATCGCGGCGATCACCTCGATCGACTGGTCGGTGGTGAAATAGGCCACCAGCCCGATGATCGCGACCAGCGTGCCGAGATTGATGACATGCCGGCCGGGCAGCATGATCGGCGCGCCGCTCATCTTGCCGGCCAGCTTGAGGAAGGCGATGACCGAGCCCGAGAAGGTAATCGCGCCGATGGCGATGCCGAGGCCCATTTCCACGCGGCTGACCGGGTTGATCGTCCCGTCCGGCAGGAGAATGCCGAACGCGTCCGGGTTGAAGTAGGCGGCAAGGCCCACCAGCACCGCCGCCAGGCCGACCAGCGAGTGGAAGGCCGCGACCAGCTGCGGCATATCGGTCATCGCGATCTTGCGCGCGATGACGAAGCCGATCCCGCCGCCGATGACCAGCGCACCGACGATTTCCGGCAGGGTCGCCAGCGAATGGGTGACAAGCGTGGTGACGACCGCGATCAGCATGCCGATCATGCCGAAGCGGTTGCCCCGGCGCGAGGAGGCCGGCGAGCTGAGCCCGCGCAAGGCGAGGATGAAGCACACGCCGGCCACGAGATAGGCCAGCGCCACCCACGGGTTCACCGCGTGGGTCACGGCTTCGACCGGACCCATCGGCCCATGAGGCCCCATGACCCCGGCGTGCGGCGGAGGAGCGAAAGGTGCCATCACTTGCGCTCCTTCTTCTTGTACATGGCGAGCATGCGTTCGGTCACGGCGAAGCCGCCGAAGATGTTGATGCTGGCCAGCACCACGCCGACGAGGCCGAGCCACTTGGCGATCGGGCTGCCGGCAGCGGCGGCCGCGATCAGCGCGCCGACGATAATCACCGAGGAAATGGCGTTGGTCACCGCCATCAGCGGCGTATGCAGGGCCGGGGTCACCGACCAGACGACGTAATAGCCCACGAAGCAGGCCAGTACGAAGATCGAAAGGATCGAAATGAAGTCCATGGTCTAGTTGCCCCTCACCCAAGCAGCCGTTGGTTGACGACCTTGCCGCCTTGCGTCAGGCGCACGGCATTGCCGATTTCCTCGTCCAGCACGGGCTTGCCGGCTTCCTTGTCCCAGAAGGCCGACAGGAAATTGTAGAGATTGCGCGCGTAGAGCGCCGAAGCGTCGGCCGCGAGATGCGCGGGCGTGTTCGAAAAGCCCATGATCTTCACGCCGTGCCGTTCGACCACCTGGTCGGCGACCGAGCCTTCGACGTTGCCCCCTTGCGCGACCGCGAGGTCGAAAATCACGCTGCCCGGCTTCATCGTCGCGATCTGCGCGTCCGAAATCAGGCGCGGCGCGGCCCGGCCCGGGATCAGCGCGGTCGTGACGACGATGTCCTGCTTGGCGATGTGCGAGGATACCAGTTCGGCCTGGGCCTTCTGGTATTCTTCCGACATTTCCGTGGCATAGCCGCCCTGCCCTTCGCCTTCGATCCCCGCCACGCTTTCGACGAAAATCGGCTTGGCGCCGAGCGATTCGATCTGCTCCTTGGTGGCGGAACGCACGTCCGTCGCCGAAACCTGCGCGCCCAGGCGGCGCGCGGTGGCGATTGCCTGCAGGCCCGCGACGCCCACGCCCATGATGAAGACGCGCGCGGCGGTAATCGTGCCCGCCGCGGTCATCATCATCGGGAAGGCGCGGCCATAAGTGTCGGCCGCGGCAATCACCGCCTTGTACCCGGCGAGGTTGGACTGGCTGGAA
This sequence comes from Novosphingobium sp., assembly GCA_028697875.1. GTDB lineage: Bacteria > Pseudomonadota > Alphaproteobacteria > Sphingomonadales > Sphingomonadaceae > Caenibius. The sequence continues at coordinate 9,373 of JAQVEQ010000034.1, forward strand.
AGCACGTCCATCGACTGCGCGCGGGTGATGCGCGGCATGAATTCCATCGCCAGCGCCTCGATTCCCGCGCCGGCATAGGCATCGATTCGCGCGCGCTGTCCGAAGGGATCGAGCACGGCGGCCAGCCATGCGCCCGGATTCGCTCCGGCCAGCAGGGCCGGGTCGGGCCCCTGCACGCCAAAGACGATGTCCGCGCCCTTGAGGACGGTTTCGAGCGGACCGACTTCGGCCCCTGCCTCGCGATAGGCCTCGTCGCTGATCGAAGCGCCTTCACCGGCGCCCTGTTCCACCGCCACGACCGCACCGAGCGCGGCAAATTTCTTTACCGTCTCCGGAGTTGCGGAAACACGCCTCTCGCCCTCGGCCCTTTCCTTGAGGACCGCGATCCTGGTCTGGCCAGCCATCAGTTGGAAATCAGGATGACGACCAGAAGCGCGATAAGCGCGACGGCAGGCGTCGCGAATTTCACCATGCTAATGAAGTTGTCGTAAGACTGTTGTGCGGCCTTCATATCATTGCCCGAAGCCATAAATCGCCTTTCCCAAGTTCAAGAAACGGCCAGTTCGCATGCCGAATGGAGCCATGCTCTAGCTTCCCTCCGCCTGCCGTCAAGGCTCGGCATCGCATAATGCGGGTGACTTGCGGGCCCTGTTGTCTGCGGGTCCGGACGGTAAGCTTAATCAGCTCTTTACTCACCGGCGTTATTCCACTGCCTGTACCAGTTGGGGACAGACGGGGATCATGGACGAAAGCGAAGAGCGGTTGTTGATGCTGATCGACGACGAACCGGCGCAAAGCCGGCTGATCGGCGCGCTTGCCGCCCGCGAAGGCTGGCGGACGCTGATCGTCCGCGATTCGGAAACCGCGATCGCCACGCTCGGCACGCGCCAGGGAATGCAGCTCGGCGCGATCATTCTCGACCAATGGGTTCCGGGCGACGACGCCTGCGCCCTGATCGCCGAACTGAAATCGCGCCGTCCCGCCTTGCCGATCCTGATGCTGACCACCAGCGCCAGCCCGCTGCTGGCCGTGGAAGCCATGCGCGCCGGGGCGACCGACTACCTGGTCAAGCCCGTTTCGCCCGACCGGCTGATGCAGGCCCTGCGCAGCGCGACCACTCGCGAGACCCCGCACGACGAGCTTCAGCCGTTGACGGAGAAGATCGCCGCAACGCTCGATTTCGATGCCATGATCGGCACCAATCCCGAGTTCCGCACGGCTCTCGCCAAGGCGGCCAAGGCCGCGCGCGGGCACGGCAACGTCCTGATCGAAGGGGAAAGCGGCACCGGCAAGGAAATGCTGGTGCGCGCCATGCACGCGGCCAGCCCGCGCGCCAGGACCGCGCTGCGCATCGTCAATATCGGCGGCATTCCCGCAAATTCCATCGAATCGGTCCTTTTAGGCCATGAAAAAGGCGCCTTCCCCGGCGCGTTCGACCGCCAGATCGGCGCCTTGCAGCACTGCGATGGCGGCACTCTGGTGCTCGACGAGATCGACCGCCTTCCGCCCGCCGCGCAGGACCGGCTGGCCGAAGCGCTGGAAACGCGCCAGGTCCGCCCGATCGGCGCGCAGCACCGCTTCCGCGTCGATGTGCGGATCATCGCGGCAAGCAACTGGCCGCTGGACGATCTGGTCGCGGCAGGGGCCTTCCGCGCCGACCTGTACGAGGCCCTGTGCGGCACCCGGGTCATCCTGCCGCCCTTGCGCGAGCGGCCCGGCGATATTCCCGCGCTGACCCGCTATTTCCTCCACCATATCGGCGAGCAGCCCGGCCTGCGCCCGCTCGGCATAACCGACGGCGCGCTGGCCCTGCTGGCTGCCTACGACTGGCCCGGCAACGTGCGCCAGTTGCAGGCCACGCTGTTCCGCGCCGCCGTGTTCTGCGACGGCGATGCGCTGACGACGCAGGATTTCCCGCAGCTGTCCGAATTGCTCGGCGACACGCGGGCCTCGGCCGCCCCGGTCCAGGACGGCGTGGGGATCGAACTCTACACCGAAGACGGCAACCTACGCCCGCTGGAAGAGATCGAGGCCGACGTGATCCGCCTCGCCATCGGGCACTATCGCGGACGGATGAGCGAAGTCGCCCGCCGCCTCGGCATCGGCCGCTCGACGCTTTACCGCAAGCTTGGCGACCTCGGCCTCGAAGGATCGAACGCGGCCTGACCGCGTGTCACATTCCCGCCCGTCATATTATTGTCATAAAACCGGATCAGCATTGCGACTTGCGACCCGAAGCAGGGGCTGACAGGCCTCGGCTCACCTGACAGGGGGTGGCGCCTCGCGGGTGCCGCCCCCTTTTTCCCGGCTAGGCCGGCCTGGCCTAAAGCCCCGGCAATTCGCTGAAATCGGTCAGCGCGCCATCACGCAAGCCGCGCCAGACATCGCGCGCCTGCACCGTTTCCGCCACGTCGTGCACACGCAGCAATTGCAAGCCCGCGTTCATGCCGTGGATCGCCACTGCCACCGAACCGCCCAGCCGCTTGTGCACCGGTGCTTCGTTGGACAGCGCGCCGATAATGCGCTTGCGGCTGGCGCCGAGCAGCAGCGGCTGGCCCAGCGCGTGATAGAGCGGCAGCGCGTTCAGCACCGCCAGATTGTGCGCCAGCGACTTGCCGAAGCCGACGCCGGGATCGAGCACGATCTTTTCGCGCGGGATCCCCGCCGCGATCGCCGCGTCGCGCCGCGCCTTGAGCCAGTCGAACACATCGAGCGCGGGATTGGTGTAATCGGCGCAGTCGTGGAGGTTTTCCCCCTCGCCTGGCGCGTGCATCAGGACTACCGGCGCACCGCTCGCCGCCGCGAATTCGAGACTGCGCGGATCGTGGCGCAAGGCGGAAACGTCGTTAATCACGTGCGCCCCGGCCTTGAGCGCGGCCTCCATCACCCCCACCCGGCGGGTATCGACACTGATCGCCGCGCCCATCCCGGCCAGGCTTTCGACCGCCGGGATCACGCGCTTCAACTCGTCGCCTTCCCACACGGCGGGCGCGCCGGGACGGGTGCTTTCCCCGCCGACATCGACCAGTGCCGCGCCGTTTTCGAGCATTGTGGCCGCGTGTTCGCGCGCGGCCTCGGGATCGTCGAGGAACTTGCCGCCATCGGAAAAACTGTCCGGCGTGACATTGAGGATGCCCATGACCTGCGGCTGGTCGAGCCGGATGGTCCGTTCCCCGCATTGCAGGGGGGCATGCACCGCCTTGAGCCCGGCCCACTGCGCCGCCCCTTCTTCCGCGAGCCCTGCCGGCAGGCGGGACAGTGCCGCTTCCATGTCCGGCACCGAAACCCGTTCACGCGAGACGATCTTGCCGCCTTCCCGCAGCAGGAGCGCGAAGCGGTGGGCATAGACCATCCCCCCGCCGAGACGGACCGCCTCCCCTTCCTCGCACTGCGGGCTGGGCGCGAGGCCGATCGGGCGGATGTAGAGTTGGGCCATCAGTCCTCGACGGACAGCAGATAAAGCTGGCGCAAGGCGTCGAGCGGCTTGATCGCGCCGTCGTGCTCCATGTGCCAGAACGTCCAGCCGTTGCAGCTCGGCGCGCCTTGCAGCGTCTTGCCCACGCCGTGGATGGAGCCCGTTTCCTTTCCGCTTTCGAGCGAACCGTCGGCCCGCACCGTGGCGGTCCAGCGGCGCTGCTTGTCGAACAACTGCGTGCCCGGCGGGATCAGCCCCGCTTCCACCACCGCGCCGAAGGCCACGCGCGGCGCGTCCTTGCGGCTCTGCATCGTGGTGAGCGCGGATTCATCGAGCGGCAGGGCCATCTCGATCCGTTCCAGCGCGGCTTCGCGATAGACGTTCTCGCGTTCGCAGCCGATCCATTCGCGGCCGAGGCGCTTGGCCACCGCGCCGGTCGTGCCGGTGCCGAAGAACGGGTCGAGCACCACGTCGCCCTTCTCGGTCGTCGCCAGCATGACGCGGTAAAGCAGTGCCTCGGGCTTCTGCGTCGGGTGGACTTTGTGCCCGCCCTTCTTGAGCCGTTCCTGCCCGTTGCAGATCGGGATCACCCAGTCGCTGCGCATCTGCAGTTCGTCGTTGAGCGTCTTCATCGCGCGGTAGTTGAAGTGGTACTTCGCCTTTTCGCCCATGGAGGCCCAGATCAGCGTCTCGTGCGCGTTGGTGAAGCGCGTACCGCGGAAATTGGGCATCGGGTTGGACTTGCGCCAGACGATGTCGTTGAGGATCCAGAAGCCCAGGTCCTGCAGGATCGCGCCGACGCGGAAAATGTTGTGATAGCTGCCGATCACCCACAGCGCGCCGTCGGGTTTCAGGATGCGGCGCGCCTCGGTCAGCCATTCGCGCGTGAACCTGTCGTAGATCGCGAAGCTGTCGAACTGGTCCCAGTCGTTGGTCACGGCGTCGACATGGCTGCCGTCCGGACGGTTGAGATCGCCGCCGAGCTGGAGGTTGTAGGGCGGATCGGCAAAGATCAGGTCGATGCAATTATCCGGCAGCGAACGCATCGCTTCGATGCAATCGCCGTCGAGAATCCGGCCCAGCGGCAAGTCGGCCTTCGCCACCGCCCGCGCCTTTTTGGGCTCTGCGCGCACCGGCGCGCGAACCTTTGTCAGTCCCTGTACCATCCGTATTCAAACCCCCTTATTTATCCACAGGGTGAGTCCTCACGGAGTCCGCGTCAAGCTCGGATCGTCGCATTAACCTCACACAGGATGGTTAATTCGCTCCTAACGCGATGAGAACACAAGGAGTCCCCCACAGCATCTGGAGCCTGCGCACCGGGGTGCGACTCGATATCTTGGGGTGTGGCAAGGGAGACTCTCAGGGCAGATTTTTTTGCCCCAGGGCGATTTCGCGGCCGATGCCGATGGCGTCGAGGAACGCGGCATCGTGGCTGACGACCAGCAAGGCCCCGTCCCATCCGGCCAGCGCCCGTTCCAGTTCGGCTATCGCATCGAGGTCGAGATGGTTGGTCGGCTCGTCGAGAATCAGCAGCTGCGGCACTTGCGGGCCGGAGCAGACGATGGCCAGCCCGGCCCGCAGTTTCTCACCCCCGCTCAAGGTCCCGGCGGGCCGCAAGGCGTCGCGATTGCGGAAAGCGAAGCGCGCCAGCACATCGTGCGCACGATTGGCAGTTATTTCAGGGTGATGGGTGCGGATATTGCCGACCAGCGTGAGATCGGGATCGAGCAGTTCGACGTGCTGGTCCAGCATCGCGACGGCACCGGGTGCCCGGCTCACCGCACCGGACGACGGCTCGGCCAGGCCCGCCGCGACCCGCAATAGCGTAGTCTTGCCGCTGCCGTTCGGCCCGGCAAGCGCGACCCGTTCGGGACCGGCAAGGGACAGGGTCAGCGGCCCGGCGATCCGCCTGCCGTCCCGTTCGACCGCCACGTCCCGCATGGCAAGGACAGTTCGATTGGCGGGCAGCCCGCTCGGCGGCAGGGCGATTGCCAGCGGCGTGACGATTTCCACCTGCCGCCGCGCGGTATCGAGCGTCTCGCGCGCCTCGGTTGCCTGACGCCCGGCCAGTACGCGATTGCCGGCGGCGGTGTGTTCCGCCCGCTCGCGCCGCTTGTCCAACAGGATCTTCGGCTGGTCGCCGCGCGCCCGCACCGCGCGCCCGGTCTTGTCGCGCCGGGCCTGCCGTTCGGCCTGGCGCTGCGCCGCCCCGGCCTGCCGGTCCACGGCCCGCTTCGCCCGGTCGAGTTCCGCCTGTGCCCGCTCGCGCGCCGCATCGCGTGCCTCGGCAAAGCTGGACCACCCGCCGCCATGCACTGTCACGCCGACGGGGGTAAGTTCCACGATCCGGTCCATGCCTTCGAGCAAGGCGCGGTCATGGCTCGCCACCAGCACACCGCCGCGCCAGCCGCGCAGCAGGGCATGGATCGCCTCACGCCCTTCCCGGTCGAGATTGTTGGTCGGTTCGTCCAGCAACAGCAGGTCGGGCGCTTCCAGCAGCAGGCGCGCCAGACCAAGGCGAGTCCGCTCCCCGCCGCTCAGCCCCGCGACCTGCCGCCCGGCCGCCATGCCCGCAAGGCCCACGGCGGCCAGCGCGTCGTCCAGCCTTTGCGGCAAGTCCCATTGCGCAAGAGCGGCATCGCCCATCGTGCCCTCCCCCGCTTCGAGCCGGGCCATGGCGTCGAGCGCGGCAGAAATGCCCAGCGCATCGGCAACGCCGCCCGCAGCGGGAAGCACCTGATGCAGCCGGCCCGCCGTTCCGTGGCGCGAGACTGCGCCAGACGCGGGCTCGCGCAGCCCGGCCGCGATTGCCAGCAGCGTGGACTTGCCCGCGCCGTTGCGGCCGACCAGCCCGGTCCGCTCGCGCCCCAGCGCAAGCGTCAGTCCGGAAAAAAGCGGAGTCCCGTCAGGCCGGGAGGCGGAAACGCAGTCGAACGTAAGCAGGGAAGACATCGGGCACCATGGAAACAGCGTGGACAATCGGGCGGATTTCCGTGCTGTTGTTCATGATGCGAGTACTCTCTCGTTACGTCTGCGAGCGGCGTTCCTATCAGATCAGGCTGAGTTGCGCCACCGGGGCGAAGCTGCGGCGGTGGAACGGGGTGGGGCCGTGCAGGCGCAGCGCCTCCATATGCTCCTTCGTGCCGTAGCCCATGTTCCGTTCCCAGCCGTAATGCGGATGCTTGAGCGCGGCCTCGCGCATCAGGCGGTCGCGGTGTTCCTTGGCCAGGATCGAGGCGGCCGAAATGCACGGTTCCAGCCCGTCGCCGCCGACCAGCGGGCGGGCGGGCCAGCGCCAGCCGTCGCAGCGCCCGGCAGGGGTGAGATTGCCGTCGATCAGCGCCAGTTCCGGATCGCCGCCCAGTTCGGCGCACAGCCCCGCCATCGCCCGGGTCATGGCCAGCATGGTCGCGGCGAAGATGTTGAGCCGGTCGATCTCCTCGACCTCGGCAATGCCGAGCGCCCAGCGGCAAGTGCCCTTGATCTCTTCTTCCAGCACCGCCCGGCGCCTGGCCGAAAGCTTCTTCGAATCGTCGAGCCCGGCGGGCGCGCCCCGGCCCAGCACCGCGGCAGCGGCCACGACCGGCCCGGCAAGCGGGCCACGGCCCGCCTCGTCCACCCCGGCGACGACTCCCTGCAATGCGGCGAAGAACAGCTTGCCCATGGGCAAGCGTCATCGGCGCGCGGGGCCGATCGTGACAAGGGACCTATGGTGAATATCCACGCCTGCGTGGACGGCATGGCCGCTCAGGCCGGGGCGAGTCCCGGATCGATGCCCGTCTTCGCGATCGAAACGTCCCACAGGCGCCGTGCCTCGGCATCGTCGGTCGCCGTCTTCTTGCGCTTGGCGACGCCGGAGGGTCCGCGCATTTCGCCCAGTCCCTGCGGGCCGTAATACTGCCCCGGCTCCACGTTCGGATCGGTCGCCGCCTGCAAGGTCGGCCAGGCGCCCATGTCCGCCGTGTTGAGCAGGAGCTTGCCGAACAGCTTCATGAAGATCTCGAAACTCTTGGAATGGCGCATCAGCTCGGTCGCCGCGACCCCGGGATGGCAGCCCACCGCCATGACCGGGGTTCCCGCCGCGCGCAGCCGCTTGTCCAGTTCGTACAGGAACAGGGCATTGGCGAGCTTGCTGTCGGCGTAACGCTGCGAAGTCTTGTAGCTCTTGTTCGCGTCGAGATCGTCCCAGTCGATCTTGCCGAAATTGTGGGCAAGGCTGGCAGTGACGACCACGCGCGAACCGGGCGTTTCGGCCAGCTTGGGCAGCAGCAGCGCGGTCAGCGCGAATGTGCCGAAGTGGTTGACGCCCAGCTGCGGCTCGAACCCTTGCGCGGTGTGGACCAGCGGCGGGTACATCACGCCCGCGTTGTTCACCAGCGCATCGATGCGCGGTTCGTCCGCCGCCCGTTCGGCGGCAGCGCGCACGCTGGCGAGATCCGCCTGGTCGAGCGGGAGGAAAGCCAGGTCGGCCCCCGGCGTCGCGGCGCGGATCCGCTCCATCGCGGCGTTCGCCTTGTCTTCGTTGCGGCAGGCGAGCACCACGCGCGCGCCGTGCGCCGCCAGGACCGAACTGGCCGAAAAGCCGAGCCCCGCGTTCGCCCCGGTCACGATGAAACACTTGCCCGCCTGCGGCGGCACGTCGGCCGCTGTGAATGCCATGTTTTCCAATCTCCCCTGCGGCAGGCCCATGCAGGCCTGCCCTGTCCTGCGGACATAGCGTTTCGGTACGTTCCTGTCTCGTACTGAAATTGTCCGGAACGATTCCTGCCACAGCTTTCGATTGCCAGCGGCGCGGGGCTCGCTTATCCGCGCGCGACCCATGGCCGACCTAATTCCCCTTGCCGATATCGATCCCGCCCTCGTCGAGGAATTGCTCGACCGCGCCTTCGAGCCCGAACGGCACAAGCGCACGGCCTATCGCATCCGCGAGGGGATGGACTGGCTGCCGGGCCTCAGCTTCGCCGCGCTGGACGACGACGGCTATCTCGTCGGCACGATCCAGTCCTGGCCGGTCGCGCTGACCGACCCTGCGGGCCGCGCCCACCCGATGGTAATGGTCGGCCCGGTCGCGGTCGTGCCCGAACACCAGGGCGAAGGCTATGGCAAGGCACTGATGATGGCGCTCATCGGCGCGCTGGACGAACGCGCCCCGCTGCCTCTCGTGATGATCGGGGACGAAAGCTACTACGGCCGCTTCTTCGGCTTCACCGCCTCGCCCACCCAGCGCTGGAGGGCTCCCGGCCCGGTCGATCCCAAGCGGCTGCTGGTCCGCTGCGACAATCCCGCGGTTCTCCCGCGCGAAGGCATGCTGGGGCCTTGGCGGGGCTGACCGCTTCTGGCATCGGGGTCCCCTGACCGATGCCTTACGAACCGCCTCCCGACCTTGCCGCCCTCTCGCTGGAGGAAATCGCCGCTCTGGCCGACGCGCGCGATCTACCGCCGGTCGACCGGTGGCGGCCGGAACGCAGCGGCGACAGCCTGATGCGGATCGCGGCGGACGGGCGCTGGTTCCACGATGGCGGCGAAATCACCCGCCCGGCCATGGTCCGCGCCTTTTCCCGCCTGCTGTGGCGCGATGCGGCAGGACAGCACTGGCTGGTCACGCCGCAGGAAAAGCAGTCCATCGCAGTGGACGACGCGGCCTTTGTCGCGACCGACGTCGTGCGGCAGGGCGATGCCC
>JAQVEQ010000035.1 GCA_028697875.1 Novosphingobium sp.
GGGGGACGAAGCCCATCAGGCTGCGCAGGCGCATGGCATGTTCGACCAGCGCTTCCAGCTCGGCTCCGCCGCGCGCGCCGCCCGTGCTTTCCAGCACCCGGCCCTGCAGCCCGGCCTCGACCAGGTAGCGGTCGAGCGCGGCATTGTCCTTGAGGTAGACTTCGCTGCGGCCCTTGGAGACCTTGTAGAGCGGCGGCTGGGCGATGAAGAGGTTCCCGGCCTTGATGATGTCCGGCATCTGCCGGTGGAAGAAGGTCAGCAGCAGGGTGCGGATGTGCGCGCCGTCCACGTCGGCGTCGGTCATGATGACGATCTTGTGGTAGCGCAGCTTCTCGAGGTTGAACTCGTCGCGGATGCCGGTGCCCAGGGCCTGGATCAGCGTGCCGACTTCCTTGGAGCCGATGATCCGGTCGAAGCGCGCCCGCTCCACGTTGAGGATCTTGCCCTTGAGCGGGAGGATCGCCTGGAAGTGGCGGTCGCGCCCCTGCTTGGCCGAACCGCCGGCCGAATCGCCTTCGACCAGGAACAGTTCGGACTTGGCCGGATCGCGTTCCTGGCAGTCGGCCAGCTTGCCGGGCAGCGAGGCGATATCCATCGCGCCCTTGCGCCGGGTCAGTTCGCGGGCCCTGCGGGCCGCTTCGCGGGCGGCGGCGGCATCGATGATCTTCTGGACGATGGCTCGGGCGTCGGCGGGGTTTTCTTCCAGCCATTCGGACATCTTCTCGCCCATCAGGCTTTCCAGCGGCTGGCGCACTTCCGAACTGACCAGCTTGTCCTTGGTCTGGCTGGAGAACTTCGGATCGGGCAGCTTGACCGAAACGATTGCAGTCAGCCCTTCGCGCATGTCCTCGCCCGAAAGCGAGACCTTCTCCTTCTTGAGCAGGCCGGAGCGTTCGGCATAGCCGTTGAGCGTACGGGTCAGCGCCGCGCGGAAGGCGGCGAGGTGCGTGCCGCCATCCCGTTGCGGAATGTTGTTGGTGAAGCACAGCACGTTTTCGTAGTAGCTGTCGTTCCATTCCAGCGCGACATCGATCCCGATCCCGTCCTTCTCCGCCGAAACGGAGATGGGTTCGGGGATCAGTGCCTGCTTGTTGCGGTCGAGCCACTTCACGAAGGCCGCGATTCCGCCTTCGTAGAACAGGTCGTGTTCCTTCACTTCCTCGTGCCGCTTGTCGCGCAGGACGATGCGCACGCCCGAGTTGAGGAACGCCAGCTCGCGATAGCGGTGCTCGAGCTTTTCGAAGTCGTATTCGTTGACGTTCTTGAATGTGTCGGTGCTGGCGAGGAAGGTCACGCGAGTGCCCTTCTTGAAGCCGTCCTGATCCGGGTTCTGCTCCACCTTCGGGGCGTCGCCGCGCACTTCCAGCGGCGCCACGGCATCGCCGTGGGCGAACTTCATCCAGTGTTCCTTGCCGTCGCGCCAGACCGTCAGTTCCAGCCATTCACTGAGCGCGTTGACCACCGAGACGCCGACGCCGTGCAAGCCGCCGGACACCTTGTAGGCGTTGTCGTCGCTGGTGTTTTCGAACTTACCCCCGGCGTGGAGCTGGGTCATGATGACTTCGGCTGCCGAGACGCCTTCTTCCGGGTGGATGTCGGTCGGGATGCCGCGGCCGTTGTCCTCGACCGAAACCGAACCGTCGGGGTTGAGCTCGATCAGCACCAGGTCGCAATGGCCGGCCAGCGCCTCGTCGATCGCGTTGTCGGAAACCTCGAACACCATGTGGTGGAGGCCCGAACCGTCGTCGGTATCGCCAATGTACATGCCCGGCCGCTTGCGGACTGCGTCCAGCCCTTTCAGGACCTTGATGCTCTCCGCGCCGTAGCTGTTGCTCTTGGGGGTATTCGTGCCGCTGTTTTCAGGAGTCTCTGCCATGCCGACGATATAGGCATTCCAGGGCAGATTAGAAAGCTTTGCGGGATGCCATCCACAGGGATGTGCGGGGCGCCGGGGACGCCATGCGAAACGGCCGTCCTCCTCAGCGGGAGAACGGCCGTCTGCCGTTAGGGTTTGACATGGTTCCTGCTCAGATCAGCGTGGCTGTGAACAACATACCGCTGGTCGATGCCGCCACGAGGATCGGCAGGACACGCGAAGCGATAGTGCGCATAAGGTACCTCCTGTTTCAGTTCAGCCCGGCGTCGCGCTGCTGCGCCCCGCTGGCCTGCCCCCCAAATGTTCTTCGCCCCTTCTCTTCGCAATCGCAAAAAAGTGTCCGCATGTTGCGCTTTTTGCATCCAGGCGCATGGAATGTTGATTATTGGCGTAAAACCGTCCCTTCCGGTGCCGCGTGAGCCGTGGCGGACGGGTGCCGAAAGCCGGGAATTGTTGCAATGCAGCATCAGTTTGTGTGCGCTTGCGCAAGCGGTGTGGCCCGGGCCGTTCGCCGTGCGTGCTTGAAAGGGGCCGAAATTTCGTGGCACCAAGGCGCAAATGCGGAGCGGCAAGGGCCAAGGCGATGAAACGCAAGCAATACGAAGAGCTTCTCGAGCCGCTCGAAACGGAGCTGGCGGCCATGGCCCGCTGGGCGAAGGCGAAGGGCGAGCGGATCTGCGTGCTGTTCGAAGGCCGCGACACTGCGGGCAAGGGCGGGGTCATCAAGGCGATCGCCGAACGCATCAACCCGCGCCAGTGCCGGGTGGTCGCCCTCGCCAAGCCGAACGAGGAGGAGGCCGGGCAATGGTACTTCCAGCGGTATGCCCACCACTTGCCCTCGGCCGGGCAGATCGTGCTGTTCGACCGTAGCTGGTACAACCGGGCGGGGGTGGAACAGGTCATGGGCTTTGCCACCGATGCGCAGATCGCGGCCTTCCTGCGCGCGGTGCCGATCTTCGAGAAGATGCTGGCCGACGACGGCATCCGCCTGTTCAAGTACTGGCTGAGCTGCGATCAGGAGCAGCAGGAACAGCGCTTCGCCGAACGGCTGGCCGACCCGCTCAAGCGGTGGAAGCTTTCCCCCATCGATGCCGCCGCCCGGACGAAGTACGCCGACTACACCGCCGCGCGCGAAGCGATGTTCGCGCAGACCCACACTGCCTGGGCACCGTGGACGGTGGTCGATTTCAACGACCAGCGGCTCGGCCGGCTGACCCTGATCCGCGACCTGCTGGACCGCCTGCCCGATACGCAGGTGCCGCCCGACACGATCGACTGGCCGGAGTTGGGCCACGCGCCGTTGACCGAACAGTTCGGCATGATGAAGCCGATTGCCCCTTTCCCATTCGAGGAGGAGGATTGAACGATGGACTGGAAGTGGACTGCCGCCCTCGCGCTCCTGCCGCTGGCCGCCTGCGTGACCGCAGGGGCGCCCGCCGCCCCGCCGGCCTGCCCGCAGACCCGCAACTGGCAGGCCTGGATCAACGCGATGCCCGGCCCGGGCATGGTGCCGACCCTGATCGTGATGGGCGAGGCCGACATCCCCGCCGGGATGACCTGGCGGTTGGAACCCGGCCCGACCGACCGGATGATGCCGCCGGGCCAGCGTTTCACGCTCAGCCTCGTGCCGGGCGACGGCCCGGTCGGCTGGCAGCACGTGCGCGGCGAGATCAAGCCCGCGCTTTCCGCCTACGGTTCGGTGATCGTCGGTTGCGCGGGCAAGGAAATCGCCCGCGTCGACGAGGTCAAGACGGCCTACTGATCCGGGTCAGCCGTTAGGCGCGGCGGTGTCCGTGTCCAGCACCTGACGGAGCACGGCAATGCGCTTTCGCGCTTCGGTCCAATCGCGTTCGGGGTGCTTCTGCATCTCGTCCAGCAGCGAACGCAGTTCGTGTTCGCGGTCCTCGTTGGTAACCTCTTTCATGACGGCTCCTTTCGTTCCGGCCTCTCCTTGGGCCAACGCGCTGGGGCGGGGAGAGTTCCGGGGGCTATCGCCGCGCCCGGCGATGGGTTAGGCTTCCGCTTCCCGACAGCGGCAAGGAGGCGCGCAGAATGGCCGAGTTCGACGACCAGGGCAGGCCGAAGGCACCCGAAGGCAGGCCCGCCAGCACGCCGCCCGCGCCGCAGCCGGCGGCCCCGTCCGCCGCGCCTGCGTTCGCATTCAACCGGCCGACCATCGTCAGCCTGCTCTACCTTTCCTCCTGCGTCCTGTTCGCCACCGGGATCGTGGGGCTGGTGCTGGCCTATGTCTGGCGGAACGAGCCGCACGAGGAGTGGGAAACCTCGCATTACACCTACCTCATCCGCACCTTCTGGCTCGGCCTGCTGGGCGCGGTGGTCAGCACCCTGCTGATGGTGGTGGCGATCGGCTTCCTCCTGCTGGGGGCAGTGGCGATCCTGGTGATCGTGCGCTGCGTGCTGAGCCTGGTGGCCGCGCAGAAGCAGCAGCCGATGCCTAATCCGGAGACGTGGTTGGCCTGAGCGGGTTGGCCTGAGCGGGCAGGCCTGATTCCGCCACGCCTGCTGTTACCTTCAGGTTGATGCAATTCGGCCCGTTTGTCCCCGGCCTTTCCCTTTGTGCACAGGCACTTGTGCCCGATCCATGTCACCTTCCACGGACGCGCCTTGCTCCGGGTGGAGAGGCATTTGCCGGAATGGGGAGACGCACCGCGCATGGCCGCACCATGGCAGGTCCGGGGCGAGTAGGAAAACGGGTTCAGGACTTGCGGGGCGCGCTATCGTGCGCGGGCTTCACGGCCCAGGGATTGGCCTGCTCATGCTTGGGCGCGGGCTTGGCGTTGTGCGCCGCCTCGTCCGGCTTGGGCACCGAGCAATAGGCCGTCAGCAGGATCCCGGCGGCCCACCACAAGGCCTTCCAGCGGCTGGCAAAGACACTGCTGAGGCGCGGTCCGAACATGGCCGGACTATCCCACGCCGCGGTTAACGGAGAGTGGAGAGGCAGGCGCTGTTGCTCTCCCCTCCCGCAAGCGGGAGGGGCCGGGGGTGGGTTGTTCCAACGTCCGACCTGCCCACCCCATTGCGACTAGGCGCTACGCGCCAAGTCTCATTGCCCCTCCCGCAAGCGGGAGGGGGCCGCGCGGGGTGGGCCGGGCCATTATGGCGGCAACTCCCCTTGCGGCCACCGCTTGCCATCGGCACACCCCGGCCATGCCCGAATGGAACCCTCGCAACACCGTGCGAGCGCGCGGCTTGCGCAATGCGGCCACTCCGGCGGAGCGTCTGCTGTGGCGCTATCTCGCCCGCTCCGGGCTCGGCGCGAAGTTCAGCCGCCAGATGCCGGTCGGCCCATATTTCGCGGACTTCCTTTGCCGGGAATTGCAACTGCTGGTCGAACTGGACGGCATTTCGCACGACCGCGCGCCCGGGCGGGACGGGACGCGCGACCGCTGGATGGCGGAGCGGGGCTACCGCGTCCTGCGCTTCACCAATGTCGAGGTCCTCGGCAATGCGGAAGGCGTCGCCACCACGATCCGCGAAGCCATCGCGCAGCTAAGGGGCGGTGAACAAGTCCCTCCCGCTCGCGGGAGGGATAGCGAGGCTTGGCGAACGCAGTGAGCCTAGCCGCAGCAGGGTGGGCAATCCGCGCCAGAATTGAATCTGGCCGCAATGGGGTGAGCAATCCGCCTCGCAGCAAGGTCCACCCCCACCCCCTCCCGCAAGCGGGAGGGGAGCCCCGCAGCGCCCCGTTTACGGGAGGGGCGCGAGGCTTGCCGATCTGTAGGAGAGGTTGGCCGCAGCCGGTTGGGCCGCTCTCGCTCGTGGGGCAGTCCGCCTACCGATCCACCATCCACGCTGCCAGGGCGGCCAGCGCGACGACCTGCATTGCCGCGATCGCGTGCAGGTTGGTGCAGAACGGTTGCTTGCGGGTCTTGTGCCGGAACAGGCGCCGCGCGGCATAGGCCCCGGGCGAACCGCCCGCGAAGGCCCACAGGAGCAGCGTCTGTTCGGAAATCCGCCGCTTGCCCGCTTCCGCCAGCATCTTGTCGATCCCAAACGCGGCGAAGGCGATGAAATTGATTGCGATCAGGTAAGTCGCGATATTGGCGGGCGTTAGGAGGGGCTGGAGGAGGTCCATTGCTCTCATCAGTTACGCGCCAAACGATTTCTTGCGGTGGGGGTTATCCAGCCATGTCGATGATCGACGGCGGCAATCCAATTAATACCAGTGGGCAAGGATTGCCTACACCGCGAGCTACGCGATCCATGAGTTTTGACCAGTGGGTCGTTGCCATTCCGTATTTGTCCGCGACAAATTTACGTGCCCACGCTTCAGCAAATGGCTGACCCGCGCCCACGTGACGATCGATTTGCTGACGCTGCGGACGGGTTGGGGACAAATCGAGTGCGTACAGATCGTCGTAGGAAGTAACATTGCGAGTTTGTCCAAAGGCTAAAACGCGCTCAAACATTTCTGTTTGCATAGCGCTGCCGCGTGTGACGATCCCACCGAGACTTATCGCACCTTCGGCGTGGAGGCGCTTGAAGTTCTCTAGGTCACGATCAAAGAACGGATCCTTGTTGTTCCATTCGATTTCAAACGCGACGGTTCCATGGTCGTGGCGCCGGACATGATCGATTTCGTGACTGATTGATTCCTTGGCAACCCCATCTACCGTCTTGGTTAGCTCGAAATTATGCTTTGGCCAGCCTCGTTCGGAGAGCCCACGGCGAAGGCGTTGGGTCATTTTGGTTTCGCCTCCACCGCCACCGATTATTTCGGTGATCGGTAGAGAGAGGGCAAGCAGCGCACCTTCAAGCTCGTCGATCAGTTCGGGGAAGTCATGTTGGATGATGGCTTCTGCATGGCTTGTGAACTTTAGTTCATAGCCGAACTCGCGTAGTTTCTCGAACATCACTCCGCTGCAATAGCGCTATTATAACTGTATGTGTCCCAAGTAGGGCGGTAGTCTTCATCGGCCTGATTGCCCCACACGGTCCATCCCTTGCGCGCGCCCCTGCTGAATAGTTCGATGCGCGGGCCCCAACTACATTCCTCAATGACTTTGTATTGTTCATCAGGTTTTCGGCTGTGTTCACGCTTCCGGGACTGGATCATGTTGACTTGCCGTCGCCCAGCATCAAGTGTGCGGGCATTCTTTCCCTTGACGCCAAACAAAAGTAATTCGGTGACGTTACGAAAATAAAAGCCGACGCCACGACCATCAGAACCGCCATCCTTCCGGATTTTATGCCAGACAATATTCGACACGTAACGGAAACCCCAGGCTTCCATTACCCGAAGTCCGTCAGGTAGGAGGGCATTCGGAACCCAAAGATAGAGGTGGGCGGGATCCGCAGCGATGTCGTCCACTGGAAGATCGCATATCTCCTCCAGTGTCATTGTCCCGTAGCGGTTAAGGCGTTTGTGCTCAGGGGCCACCTTGCCGGTACGATTCTGAAATTGCCAAGGGGGATCAGCAAGAACGGTTCCGAACTGCTTGGTTCCAGCAGTTTTCAGCAGGTCTAATCCGGCCGATGAGTGCCCGGTTGGATCAAGCACGTGGCGCCTCCGCATCGTTTAGAACAAAACGAGATCTGAATCGATAGCGCTGATAAGTCAACCGGTTTGCTCGGTTATCGACCGAACTTCTTCACTCCGCCGCCTGCATGCCGCCCTTGCTGCCGTCGCCGAACATGTCCGGTTCGCCGTCATCGCCGGCGTCCACTTCGTTTGCGGCCTTGGCCTTGCGGCGCTGGTCGAAGCTGGCCCAGACGTCCTGCCAGTTGCCCTTGGTCGCGCCTTTCGAATATTCGGTCGCGCGGGTTTCGAAGAAGTTGGCGTGTTCCACACCGTTCAGCAGCGGGGCCAGCCACGGCAGCGGGTGATCGTCGACCATGTAGATCGGGTCGAAGCCCAACTGGTCCAGCCGCCAGTCCGCGATGTAGCGGATGTACTTCTTGATTTCCTTGGCCGTCATCCCCGGCACCGGCCCGGCTTCGAACGCCAGGTCGATGAAGGCGTCTTCCAGCCGCACGGTCTTCTGGCAGCAGTCGATGATGTCTTCCCGCACCGCCTTGGTCAGGCAGCCGCGTTCCTTGGTGAAGGCGTGGAACAGGCGGGTGATCCCTTCGCAGTGAAGCGATTCGTCGCGCACCGACCAGGTGACGATCTGGCCCATGCCCTTCATCTTGTTGAAGCGCGGGAAGTTCATCAGCATGGCGAAGCTGGCGAACAGCTGCAGCCCTTCGGTGAAGCCGCCGAACATGGCCAGCGTGCGGGCGATATCCTCGTCCGTTTCGACGCCGAACTGCTGCAGGTAATCGTGCTTGTCGCGCATTTCCTGGTATTCCAGGAACATGCCGTATTCGCTTTCGGGCATGCCGATGGTGTCGAGCAGGTGCGAATAGGCGGCGATGTGGATCGTTTCCATGTTGGAGAACGCGGCCAGCATCATTTTCACTTCGGTCGGCTTGAACACGCGGCCGTACTTTTCGTGATAGCAATCCTGCACTTCGACGTCGGCCTGGGTGAAGAAGCGGAAGATCTGCGTCAGCAGGTTGCGTTCGTGATCGGACAGCTTTTGCGCCCAGTCGCGGCAATCTTCGCCCAGCGGCACTTCTTCCGGCATCCAGTGCACTTGCTGCTGCCGCTTCCAGAACTCGTAGGCCCACGGATATTCAAAGGGTTTGTAGGTCTTACGAGCTTCGAGCAACGACATGTTGTGTCTCCGTGTGTTCAGGCGGAGCGATCAATATAGGCACAAGTACCCGAATCCGTGAATCCCGAAATGTCCTTCGCCGGGGAAAAATCCGCTGAAAATTCGCGGGGCCGAAGGCGCGCGCGAAAAGGGGCGGGAAAGCGCCTGCCTTCCCGCCCCTTGCATGGGAATGCGGAGCGGAAGTTACTTCCAGAACAGCCGCCCGTTCAGCCCGCGGCGCGTGCGGTTGCGCCACATCTGGATGTACATCCACAGGCCGGAAACGCTGAAGAAGATCAGCACGAAGCCCGACAGGATCGAGATTGCCGTGCCCGCCGCGCCGAAGCTTTCGCCCGAGTGGAGGTGGTGGAACAGGCCGACCAGCGATCCGAAACCGCCCTCTTCCCCGCGCGGCGCCATGCAGCGCCATCCTTCGGGGCAGACGAAGCCTTCCGGCGGGGCCATGGCCGCTGCGGCGGGAGCGCCCGAGGGCCAGAGCGCGGCGGCATGGCTGAGTACGCCGGTCACTGCGATCCACAGCATGAAGATCCCGAAAAAGACCGAGAGCCAGCGATGCCACTTGCGCATGGGAAATCCTTTCGATGGAGACGGCGCAGCATATGCGCCGCGCGGGCCGCGCGCATCAAGTCGCGAAGTGTCGCAAAGTGTAACCGGCGGCGCGCCGCGCCGGGCGCGCCTTGCTCCGGCAGGCCCCTATTCGGACAGACCCAGCCCGCGCCGGATCGCGGACAGGCGCGCGGCGGCGAACTTCCGGCTGATCCCGGCCTCGGGCGCGAACCCGTCGAACCCGTGGTAGGCGCCCGGCATCACGGTCACTTCCACCGGCACCCCGGCGGCGATCAGGCGGTTGGCGTAGTCGAGGTTCTCCTCGATGAAGAGGTCCAGCGCGCCGCAGCCGATCCACGCGGGCGGCAGGCCCGCCAGGTCTTCCACCCGGCCCGGCACGATCGCGCCTTCGGGCAGGGTGTCCTGCCCGGCCGGCTGGCCCAGCAGCGATTCCCAGCCGAAGGCGTTGCTGCCTGGCGTCCAGACATATTCGCCGAGGTGGGCGGGCAACTGGCGGCTGGTGCCGGCGCGGTCGTCGATCATCGGGTAGGTCAGCACCTGGAAGGCGATTTTCGGGCCGCCCCGGTCGCGCGCGTGGATCGCCAGCATGGCGCTGTGCCCGCCGCCCGCGCTTTCGCCGCCCACGGCGATGCGTTCGGGATCGACGCCCAGTTCCTTGCCGCCTTCGCCCGCCAGCCAGACGAGCGCGGCGTAGTTGTCGGCCAGACTCCCGGCGAAATCGGTTTCCGGCGCGAGGCGGTAGTCGACCGAGACGATCGGGATGCCCAGCGCCATGGCGTTGGCTTGCTGCGCGGCGATCATGTCGCCCGCCGCGCCGATCACGTAGCCGCCGCCATGGATGTGGAGCAGGGCCGGGCGGCCGGTCGCTCCGGGGTTCGGGTCGACGATGAAGACTTTCACGTCCGGGTTCCCATCGAGCCCCGGCACCATGCGTTCGACCGGCTGCGGCGCGGGCGGTTCCAGCGGCGGGAACAGCATCGGCTGGCTGCGGATCAGGTCGAGCGGGATCTGGCGGAAGTCGATCTCGGGGAAAGCGGCAAGGCCGTCGCGCAATTCGGGGTCGACCATCTCGATGGGCATCGGGCATCCTCTTTTCGTTGCGCCTGCCGGTCCGGCGGCGTTCGGTGCGAGGCTTACCGCGAAATGCCTGTCCGTCAAACAGGCTGTAGGGTCAGACGGTCGCGCCCTTGCCCACGGGCGCGGCGGGGATGGCCACGCAGGCGACCCGCGCGGGCTTGTCCGTGTCGTTGCGCCAGCTGTGGATCACGCCCCGGTCGACCAGGCAGTCGCCCGCCTTGAGCGTGACTTCGCCGGTTTCCAGTTCCAGCACGACTTCGCCATCGACCACCACGATATAGTCGATCGTGTTGGTTGCGTGCCAGAACGGCTCCTGCCCGGGCGCGAATTCCAGCATCATGAACAGGCTGCTGGCCGTGTGCATCAGGTCGAAACCGAACTGGACAGGATCGCAGTCCGCCTGCCGGGAATTGTCGACCGGCGCCGTATCCGTGTGCCAGACAATCCCGCCCCATTGGCCTTCGAAGGCCTGGGGCGGCCCGTCGACCAGGACCGTCGAACGGCCCTTGGCATCGAGCCCGGTGATTACCCGTCGGGTCATGGAAAAACGCCTCTCCCTTGCGTTCCGCCGTGCCGCCCGCGTCCCTGCCGCCGGGCGCTTACTGGCAGCTCAGGCATTCCTCGTAGTCGGTCTGTTCGCCGCCGGCGGAAAGCTCGAACCTGGTGGCTTCCTTGGTGTTGTCGGCTTCGACCCCGCCGGCGAACCCGGCGCGCTGCACCGACTTGGAGCGCAGGTAGTAGAGCGACTTGATGCCCTTCTCCCACGCCTGGAAGTGCAGCATCATCAGGTCCCACTTGTCGACGTCGGCCGGGATGAACAGGTTCAGCGACTGGGCCTGGTCGATATAGGGCGCGCGGTCGGCGGCGAATTCGAGCAGCCAGCGCTGGTCGATTTCGAAGCTGGTCTTGTAGACCGCCTTTTCCTCCGGCGAGAGGAAGTCGAGGTGCTGGACCGAACCGCCGCGTTCGAGGATCGAGTTCCACACATTGGTGGAATCCTTCGATTTTTCCTGCAGCAGCTTTTCGAGGTACGGGTTCTTCACCACGAACGAGCCCGACAGGGTCTTGTGCGTGTAGATATTGGCCGGGATCGGTTCGATGCAGGCACTGGTGCCGCCGCAGATGATGCTGATCGACGCGGTCGGCGCGATCGCCATCTTGCAGCTGAAGCGTTCCATCACGCCCATTTCCGCCGCGTCCGGGCAGGCGCCGCGTTCGCTGGCGAGCAGGGCCGAAGCCTCGTTCACCTTGGCGTTGATGTGCTTGAACATCTTGAGGTTCCACGCCTTGGCCATCGCGCTTTCGATGCCGATGCCCTTCGACTGGAGGAAGGAGTGGAAACCCATGACCCCGAGCCCGACGGACCGTTCGCGCGCCGCCGAATACTTGGCGCGGGCCATCTCGTCCGGGGCGCGGTCGATATAGTCCTGCAGCACGTTGTCGAGGAAACGCATGACGTCTTCGACGAACTGCTTGTCGCCGTTCCACTCGTCCCAGTTTTCGAGGTTGAGCGAGGACAGGCAGCAGACCGCCGTGCGGTCGTTGCCGAGATGGTCGACGCCGGTCGGCAGGGTGATTTCCGAGCACAGGTTCGAAGTCGAGACCTTGAGCCCCAGTTCGCGGTGATGCTTGGGCATCATCCGGTTCACCGTGTCGGAGAAGACGATGTAAGGCTCACCCGTGGCCAGCCGGGTTTCGACCAGCTTCTGGAACAGCGAACGGGCATCGACCTTGCCGCGTACCGAACCGTCCTTGGGGCTCTTGAGCTCGAATTCGGCGCCTTCGCGCACGGCTTCCATGAACTCGTCGGTCAGCAGCACGCCGTGGTGGAGGTTGAGCGCCTTGCGGTTGAAGTCGCCCGACGGCTTGCGGATTTCGAGGAACTCCTCGATCTCGGGGTGCGAGACGTCGAGGTAGCAGGCGGCCGAGCCGCGCCGCAGCGAACCTTGCGAAATGGCGAGAGTCAGGCTGTCCATCACCCGCACGAAGGGAATGATGCCGCTGGTCTTGCCGTTGAGGCCGACCGGTTCGCCGATGCCGCGCACCTGGCCCCAGTAAGTGCCGATGCCGCCGCCGCGCGAGGCGAGCCAGACGTTCTCGTTCCAGGTGCCGACGATCCCTTCGAGGCTGTCCGACACGGAGTTGAGATAGCAGGAGATCGGCAGGCCCCGGCCCGTGCCGCCGTTCGACAGCACCGGGGTGGCCGGCATGAACCACAGGTTCGAGATATAGTCGTAGAGCCGTTGGGCGTGTTCCTGGTCGTCCGCATAGGCGTCGGCCACGCGGGCGAAGAGATCCTGGAAGCTTTCGCCGGGCAGGAGGTAGCGGTCGGTCAGGGTTTCCTTGCCGAATTCGGTCAGCCTGGCATCGCGCGACGCATCGGTCTGGATCGCGAAGCGGCGCGGGCGCACGCCCTTGCTGTCGTCCTTCGCTTCGGCGGCGGCCTTGGCCGCTTCGGCCACGGCGCCAGCCATCGCGGCGCCCGCCTGTTCGGCGACCAGCGCTTCGCTGCCCCTGTCCTCTTCCGCCATGCTCATTGCCGGTTCATCCTTGGTCTTCTCGCGCGTCTTGGCGGCGGGTTTGCTTTCGCTCTCGGCGACTTCGTCTTCCATGTCCGCATCGAGGCCCATTGCCGCACCATCCCCAGTCCTGAAATCCATCGTGTCCCCCGTCGGATCCCGCATCATGGAAACACCGGCGATCCCTTGGTCGGTGTTCCGCATTCGTTCGAATCGGCGGGCAAGTGCCCAGCCTATCAATTTCCGGGAGCCGCGAGAGAAAAACTTATCCCCCGATTGTCCCCGCGACCCTCTTGCCGGGGGGCGTGCCGAAACCCGAATCCAAGCCCTTCCGCAGCTTTCGCCCGTTTCGGACTGAATCTAGGTCTTGTAGGTCCCCCCGTCTTCCGGACCACTATCCATAGTGCCTCAAAGCGAATCGGACGCAAGAGGGTAAATGGGGACGAAACTATCGGCGGCAAGGCGGCAGGCGGGGTGGCGCGGCGCGACGCGTGGACAAAGCTCGACTCGCGCCGGATGCAAGAGTCCAAAATATTTTTTTGTCCACTGCCCGCGAACGGGTAGGACCGGCAACTGGCGGAGCAGCAAAAAGGAGTGGCCATGTTCAACATTCTCGGGGCGATCGTTTCGGGCCTGGTGGTCGGGATCCTGGCCCGCTGGCTCTATCCCGGCCCGGTCGCGATGGACTGGGTGCAGACGATCCTGCTGGGGATCGGCGGTTCGCTGTTCGCCGGGCTGATCGTCACGCGCGGCGCGGCCGGTTTCAACCGCGCGGGTTGCCTCGCCTCGATTCTCGGCGCGATGGCGCTGATCGCCATCGGGCGGTGGCTGCTGGCGGCCTGAGCGGTGACTGCCGGTGTGTTGGGGGCCGGTGTGTTGGGGGCCGGTGTGTTGGGGGCCGGTGTGCTCGGGGCCGGTGTTTCATGGAATCTTAGGATATCGGAGGCAGCATCGCAGCTCTTGGCAAAGGCAATTATGCGATAAGGGTTGCGGCCGGCCAAGGAGCAAGCGGCGCATTCCCCACCGGCAACGGTCATGAGGGAAAGAACATGTCCCTTCCACGTCACCTGACACAAGAAGAAATGCAGACTGCGCTCGCCGAGCTGGCTCAGGCGATCTACACGCACGAACAGTGGACCGAAGAGATCTACGCGGCTTTGGTCTGCCATCTCAATGCGGATGAGCGCGACCTTGGCGATGACGCCCATCGCAATTGCCGCTTTGGGCAATGGTACTACACCAGCGGTATGTCCAAGCTATCCGATCGGGCCGGCTTCCGCGAGGTCGAGGCCGAACACAGGCGGATGCACCAATATGCCACCAGCCTGCTGCGGGCGTCGGCGCAAGGGATACCCATTTCGCTCCAGGATTACGAACGCTTCACCAGCGCCTTGAAGCGCACACGGCTGGAGATCCAGTCGTTGGAGCGCGAACTTGAGGTCTCGCTTTACAATATTGATCCGCTGACCGGTGTTCCGGGACGCCTTGAAATGCTTCAGAAACTGCGCGAGCATCGCGAGTTTGTCGTCCGTGGCGTCCATCCGTGCACCATCGCCATGCTGGACGTCGACAAATTCAAGTCGGTCAACGACGTCCATGGCCATCTGGCCGGGGATCACGTCCTGAAAGCGATTGCGAGCTATGTGCAGGCGCATCTGCGCCAGTACGATATTTTCTTCCGCTACGGCGGCGAGGAGTTCCTGCTCTGCATGCCCGATACCGACCTGGATACAGGCCGTGAGATTTGCGATCGTCTCAGGATCGAACTTGGCAGCTTGGTCCATGAACCGAATGGCGAAAGCGGCTTCCGGGTAACGGCATCGTTCGGCGTTGCCGGGCTTGGCGCAGATTACTCCGTCGAGGAAGGCATCAATCGGGCGGATCAGGCGCTTCTCGCCGCGAAGGCGGCGGGCCGTAACCGCGTGCTGGTATGGGACCCCTCCTGCGAGGCCGCCCATTCCGTGCAAGACATGGTCCGCGTGTGACGGCCGCATGCGTCGTTCCATTTGGGTGCGGAGCGCACCGTCAGTCCGGCGCGTTCGGGCAGGTGTCGCGCTCCACGGCCCTCAGCGCCGACCATGCGCCGTAGCTGGCGACGCAGAACGGCACGCAATAAGTCAGCATGAGCTTGGCCCAATCGGGCCGCGCCCCGTCCCACAGGACGTCGCCCTGATTGATGAGGTTGAGCACGGTGCCCACCACCAGCGCGACGATCAGCGAACGGGTCAGGATCGGCGGGCGGAACACCGCCTGCAGGGCCGATCCGCCACCGCTCACGGCACCAGCACCGTATCGGCGGGCGGGTCGATCGTTCCGGGATAGTCGAGCGTGTAGTGCAACCCCCGGCTTTCGTGCCGCTTGAGCGCGGAGCGCACGATCAGTTCGGCGCATTCCAGCAGGTTGCGCAATTCGATCAGGTCGGTGCTGACGCGGAAATGGCCGTAATAGTCGCCGACTTCCTCCTGCAGCAGCTTGATCCGGTGGGCCGCGCGTTCCAGCCGCTTGGTCGTGCGCACGATGCCGACGTAGTTCCACATGAAGCGGCGGATCTCGGTCCAGTTCTGCTTGATGATGACTTCCTCGTCGGAATCGGTGACGCGGCTTTCGTCCCACGGGCGGACCGGCGGCGGGGTGTCGAACGTGTCCCACCGGGCAATGATGTCGCGCGCGGCGGCTTCGCCGAACACGAAGCATTCGAGCAGGCTGTTGGAAGCGAGGCGGTTGGCCCCGTGCAGCCCGCTCTCGGTGCATTCGCCCACGGCATAGAGGCCGGGCAGGTCGGTGCGCCCGGCCAGGTCGATCAGGATGCCGCCGCAGGTATAGTGCTGCGCCGGGACGACCGGGATCGGGCCCGTGGTCATGTCGATGCCGAGCCCGAGCAGCTTGTCGTAGATGGTCGGGAAATGCTCCTTCACGAAATCGGCCGGCATGTGGCTGATGTCGAGATGGACGTAATCGAGGCCGAAGCGCTTGATTTCCGCGTCGATCGCGCGGGCGACGATATCGCGCGGGGCGAGTTCCAGCCGCTCGTCGTAGAATTCCATGAAGCGCTTGCCGGTGCGCGGGTTGATCAGCCGCCCGCCTTCGCCGC
Source organism: Novosphingobium sp. (assembly GCA_028697875.1). Classification (GTDB taxonomy): domain Bacteria; phylum Pseudomonadota; class Alphaproteobacteria; order Sphingomonadales; family Sphingomonadaceae; genus Caenibius. Next base: position 15,811 of record JAQVEQ010000035.1, read on the forward strand.
GCACGGCCTCGGTGATGAGGAAGTTCTTGACCTCCAGGTTGTAGAGGCAGGTCGGGTGGAACTGCATCATTTCCATGTTGGAAACGCGCGCGCCCGCTCGCCAGGCCATGGCGATCCCGTCTCCGGTCGCGCCGCGCGGGGCGGTGGAGAAGAGATAGCAGCGCCCGGCCCCGCCGCTGGCCATGACCGTGGCGCGGGCGGTATGCGCCTCGACCCGGCCGGTCTCGGTATTGAGCGCATAGGCGCCCCACACCCGGCCCGAACCGGAATAGCGCAGTTCGTGCCGCCCGGTGATGAGATCGATGCAGGTCCGGTTCGGCAGCAGGGTGATATTGGGGTTTTCCTCCGCCGCCTTGAGCAGCGCGGCCTCCACCGCCCAGCCGGTCGCATCGGCGACATGGACGATCCGGCGGTGCGAATGGCCGCCTTCTCGGGTGAGGTGGAGATTTTCGCCCTCGGTATTGAACGGCACGCCGAGATCGACCAGCCGCGCAATCGCATGGGGGGCGCTTTCGATCACGAATTCGACCGTTTCGCGCCGGTTGAGCCCGGCGCCCGCGACCATGGTGTCGCGAATATGGTTGTCGAACGTGTCGCCGGCATCGAGCACTGCCGCGATCCCGCCCTGGGCCCAGGCAGTGGAGCCCGAATTGAGCGCGCCCTTGGCCAGCACCAGCACCTTGTGCTGTTCGGCCAAGGTCAGCGCGGCCGTCAGCCCGGCCGCGCCGGAACCGACTACCAGGACGTCGTACGCGGAATTGTAACTTTGCTGGCCCATGTCGTGTGCTGCCCTCTCGTCGTCCCGCTATGCCGGGCCGGGGCTGCGCCCGCAAGCGGGCAGACACATCAGGCCGGGTCCGTCTCTTCCGCCTGCTTGCTGGTGAGCTGGACGAACACATCCTCCAGGTCGGCCTCGCGGGTGGAAACGTCCTCGATCACGAAGCCCTGGTCCTGCACCAGGGCGAGGATCTGCCCGGCGTTCGTCTTGTCCTTGTCGTAAGTGATCTCGACCGTGCGCTCGTTGCGCTTGGCCGATTTCACGAAGGCCGGGTGGTAGGGCAGTTGGCCGATCTCGCGGTCGAGCGTGAGCACCAGGATCTTCTCGCGCGTCATGTCGACCAGTTCGCGGGTCGGCTTGTTGGTAATCAGCTGGCCGTGGTTGATGATGGCGATGCGGTCGCACAGCTGTTCCGCCTCTTCGAGGTAGTGTGTGGTCAGCACCACCGTTACCCCTTCGCGGTTGAGTTCGCCGACCAGTTCCCACAGCTGGCGCCGCAGTTCCACATCGACCCCGGCGGTCGGCTCGTCCAGCACCAGGATAGGCGGGGAATGGACCATGGCCTTGGCGATCAGCAGCCGCCGCTTCATGCCGCCCGACAGGCTGCGGGCATAGGCGTCGCGCTTGTCGTCGAGATGGACCGCGCGCAGCAGTTCGTCCGAACGGCGCAGGGCCTTGGGGATGTTGTAGAGCCCGCCCTGGATCTCCAGCACCTCGAACGGGGTGAAGAACGGGTCGAAGACGATTTCCTGCGGCACGATCCCGATGCTGGCCTTGGCGTTGCGCCGGTCGCGGTCGATGTCGTGGCCCCAGATCTCGGCCGTGCCGGACGTCTTGACGACAAGCCCGGCGAGAATGTTTATCAGTGTCGACTTGCCCGCGCCGTTGGGGCCGAGCAGACCGAACACTTCGCCTTGCGGCACGTCGAAGCTGACGCCTTTCAATGCCCGTTTGGGCGGGGCGTTGCCGCTCCCGGCATAAGTCTTGGCAAGGTCGCGGATCGAAATGGCGGCGGGCGTGGTCATACTGGCGCATTCCATGGGCCAGTCGCGGCGCGAGGTAAAGAGGGCAGGCGGCTTGCTGGCCAGCACGAAACCCCGCCCGAAGCCCCAGCCTGAAACCACGCCCGAAATCGTTGCGAATCCCTGTGCGAGGCGATAGGGCACCGGGCATGAGCAAACCGTCCTATACGACCCCGGAAACGGTGCTGGTCGAAACGGCCCGCGTGTGCTGCGACGGCGCATCCGCCATTCGCGGCGGCGAGGGCTACCGCCCCTCCGCGCTTGGCCATCCGCGCGTCTGGCTCGAAATCGACGAGCATGGCTATGTCGATTGCGGCTATTGCGACCGGCGCTTCGTGCTGAAGGGCGGCCCGGCGGACGGCGTCGACCAGTCCACGCTGCCCGACATTTCGGAAGGCGCCTCCCCCGCTAAGGGCCCCGCTAAGGGGCCCTGGTAAGGCGGCAGGCGCGCAGCGCCTTTCGCGCGGAGCGTCTTGCCCCTATATCGGGGGTATGAACCAGAACGATCCGCGCCACCTGCTCTATGCAGAAGGCAAGCTCACCCCGGAGGAAGCCCAGGCGATCGCCGCCGAAACCCTGCGCCAGTGCGACGATGGCGAGCTGTTCCTCCAGTTCATCGCCAGCGAAAGCTTCACGTTCGATGACGGGCGGCTGAAAGGCGCCGACTATTCGCGCGATTCCGGCTTCGGCCTGCGCGGCATCTCGGGCGAGATGACCGGCTTCGCCCATGCCAACGAGATCAGCGGCGCGGCCATCCGCCGCGCGGGCGAGACGCTGCAATTGCTCGATCCGGCCAAGGGCCAGCCCGCCCCGCCGCCGCGCAAGAA
>JAQVEQ010000036.1 GCA_028697875.1 Novosphingobium sp.
TTCCGACAGTTCGGACATCGTGGCCCTGATGTGCCTGCGCCCGGCCCAGTCGGGTGGCGCTTCGTGCCTCGTTTCGGGCGCGCAGATCTACAACGAGATTCTCAAGCGCCGCCCGGACCTCGCGCAGCTGTTGCTCGAACCGTTCCACTGGGACTGGCGCCGGCAGGATCACAACGCCCCGGCCGACACCTACACTTCGCCGATCATTTCGATGAAGGACGGCGTGTTCAGCATGTACGCCGGATCGCTCTACATCCTGACGGCGCAGGAGTATCCGGGCGTGCCCAAGCTGACGCCGGAGCAGATCGAAGTGCTCGAGCTCTTCGACGAGATCACTTACGAACCGGGCATGGCGATCGAGATGGATTTCCGCCCCGGCGATATCCAGTGGCTGTCGAACTATGCCGCCTTGCACGCCCGCACCACGTTCCACGACTATCCCGAACCGCAGCGCCGCCGCCACCTTCTGCGGCTGTGGCTGCATCGCGATGCCGGCCGTCCGGTGGTCGACGGTTTCGGCAAGAACGGCGTGATCCAGGTCCGCGAGGCCCCGCGCGACGGCAAACCCGAACATCCCGACGCGCATTTCCACATCGCCGAGATCGCCGTGCCGCGCCTGATTTCCTGACCGGACCGGCGGCGAAGGACAAGCAAAAGGCCCGGAACGCTGCCGTTCCGGGCCTTTCCCATATCCATGACGGCAAAACGTCAGGCCGCCGGGAAACTCCCTGCGAAAGCCAGCTGCGAGACCGGCATGCGGCCCGAAGGCACTTCGCGCTCTCGCAGCCCTTCGGGCAAGGTCGCAGGATCGCCGATCCGCCCCACCGCAACTGCGGCTTCGATCCGGAACCCTTCCGGCACGGCCAGTTCGGCGGCCGCCTTCTCGAACTCGATCCCGGTCATGCCATGGGCGTGGAGCCCGTCCAGCGTCGCCTGCAGCGCCAGTTGCGCCCAGGCCGCCCCCGCATCGAAGGCATGGCTGTGGGATGCCGCCTTCGCCGTCCCGTCGGGATTGCGCATGTGGCAGTCGGACAGGATGAAGATCAGCGCCGACGCGCTTTGCGTCCAGCTGCGGTTGAAAGGGATCAGCAGGTCGAGGAACCGTTCCCAATCGGCCCCGCCGCGCAGGGCATAAAGGAACCGCCACGGCTGGGCATTGAAGGCCGACGGGGCCCAATGCGCGGCTTCGAACAGGCGGAACAGCGCGCTTTCCTCCAGAACGCTGCCATCGAAGGCGCGCGGCGACCAACGGCGGGTGAAGAGATCGTCGATGGAATATTCAGTCTGTCGTGCGGCGGTATCGGTCATACGTTCTCCTCGGTTTCCGGTTGGTCGAGCATACGGATGACAGCCTCGTGGCCCAGGACATCCGCAAAATTGATCCGCAGGTTGAGCAGCGCCGCGTTATGCTCCTCATCGCTGACCGCGGCGGTTGCATCCGACAGGACTACGACCTTGTAGCCGCGCATATAGCCATCGCGCGCCGTGCTGTCGCAACATACATTGGTCAGCGTTCCGGCAATCAGGAGCATTTCTATGTCCCGCTCCCGCAATACGCTTTCGAGCCCCCCGGCAGGACAGGCGAAAGCGCTGTAGCGGTACTTGTCGATCACCGGGTCGCCGGGGGCCGCGCTCATCCTGGGATGCAGCGCATGGACCACACTGCCGGGCATCATCGATGTCAGTGCCCGGCGCACTTCGGGAATGGCCGGGTCGTATTGCCACGGCGCCATTGCAAGCGGCGGGTGTGCGGCCACGGTCTGGCGCGTCCAGATCACACTGCCGCCCGCCATGCGCATCGCGGCCGCCAGCTTGTTCACCGCCGGTATGATGTCGAGCGCGTGGGGGTTTCCGAACACGGCCTCGGGCGCGACGAACACGTTCTGCATGTCGATCACGACCAGCGCGGTGCGCGCGGGATCGATCGTGGCGAAGGCGTTGAGATACCGCCCCCTCTCCACTGCCCAATCGGGAAGAGCGACCTTATGCATCGGCAACGTCCGGGAACGCGATGGACCGGGAATAGTCCTGCCAGCGTTCCATCTCCCCGCGCAACAGGTCCGTCTGTCCTTCGGCATAGTGCAAGGCATCTTCGCCCAGCAACAGGTGCATGGGCGGCTGCGTTTCGTCCAGCGCCGCGACAATCGCTGCCGCAGCCCGCACGGGATCGCCCTTTTCCTTGCCCTGCCCCTCGCCCAGAGAGCGTTTGGCGAAGTGCGCGGTGCCGGCGTAATCCGGGATTTCCCGTGCCGCGACGTTCAGCGACGGCCCGGCGAAGCCCGTCCGCATCCCGCCCGGCGCGACATTGGTCACGCGGATACCCATCGGCCCCACTTCCTGCGCCAGTGTCTGGCCGATGCATTCCAGCGCATACTTGCTTGCGCCGTAGATCGCCGTGCCCGCCCACGGGGCAAGGCCGCTCACCGACGTGATATTGACGATATGCCCGGCCCGCCGCGCGCGCATCGCCGGGAGCACGGCCTGGATCATGGCGACCGCACCGAACAGGTTCACATCGAACAGGGCCCGGGCCTCGGCCAGGGATACTTCCTCGATCGCCCCGACCAGTCCGAAGCCCGCATTGTTCACCAGCCGGTCGATGGAGCCCAGCTTCGCCTGCGCCGCCGCGACGATCCGCGCGGGCGCGCCTTTTTCCGCGAAATCGAGCACTTCGGCAAAGGCCCGGCCGGGGGCCAGCGCCTCGAACGCCGCGCAGCCTTCTTCCGCGCGCGAAGTGCCGAACACCCTGTCGCCGCGCGCCAGCGCCGCTTGCGCCAGCGCGCGCCCCAAGCCTCCGCCAATTCCCGTGATAAGCCAATTCGTCATGATAGCAGCGACCTCCTTGCGTATATCCTGTGTCTACGCCTGCCGACGCCCGGCGCTTTGCAGACCGGACCGCAAATCTTGTCCTGAGACGCACAAGGTCCGCATCCGGTTGCGGCGCGCGCAAGTGCCGTGCTGAGTGGAGCGGGTTATTCGAAAGGAGACGTCCATGGCGGTGCAGGTCGCGGGATCCATCAACGTGGACTTGATCCAGACGGTCGAGGCCTTGCCCCGTCCCGGCGAAACGGTGCTGGCACACCGGTCCGTCCGCCTCCCCGGCGGCAAGGGCGCGAATCAGGCCGTCGCGGCGGCACGGGCAGGCGCTGCGACGCATATGATCGGCGCCACCGGCAGCGACGAAGCCGGCCAGTGGATGCGCGAACGGCTTGCCGCCGAAGGCATCGGTACGCAGGGCATCGCGACGCTGGCGGGTGAACCCACGGGCACCGCCTGTATCGCGGTGGACCGGACGGGCGAGAACCAGATCATCGTCTCGCCCGGCGCCAACGCGGGGCTCATGCCCGCTCGCGTCCGCCCGTTCGGCCACGATACCCGCGTCCTGCTCGCCCAGCTCGAAGTTCCGGCCGCAACGGTCCATGCCTTCCTTGCCGCACCGGCCGCGCAAGGCACTGTCCGGATTCTCAACGCCGCGCCCGCGCTGCCGGAAGCATCGAGCCTGTTCGGGCTGACCGACGTCCTGATCGTGAACCAGCACGAACTGGCGCTCTATCTCGGCCTCCCGGACGCTCCGGCAAACGTGGAGGCCGCACTGGCCGCACGCCGCCTGATCGCCTGCCCGGACCAGGTGGTGATCGTCACTCTCGGAGCACAGGGGGCCGTGGCAGTGCGGGCCGGCAGTCATTGCCACGCCCCGGCCCTGCCGGTCGTGCCCGTCGACACGATCGGCGCGGGCGATTGCTTCGCCGGGGCACTCGCCGCCCGGATCGATGCGGGCGAATCGGTGGAAGAGGCACTGCCCTTCGCCAACGCGGCGGCCGCATTCTGCACGCAGGGACAAGGCGCGATCCCGGCGATTCCGCACCGCCCGGCGGTCGAGGAAGCCCTTAAGAACGCGCCGGACAGGGGCAAGCCAAGATAATATGCGCCGACGATCAAGAACCGGACGGCAGGAGGAATAGGTTCTTTCTCACGGCAGGAACACAGGAATGAGAAAGATGAACGCACATCCACTGACGCCCTTCGGGTTGCCTTCCGACACCGGCGGTAAGGATCTGGGCGTGTTCCTGCCGATCGCGAACGGCGGTTGGATCATTTCGAAGAACAAGCCGGAAATCGACGGATCCTACGACTACTGCCGCCAGTCCGCCGTCCTCGCCGAAGAACACGGGCTCGATTTCGCCATGGCCATGGCGAAGTACCGCGGCTTCGGCGGGGAAACGCACCACTGGGATTACCAGCTCGATTCCTACCTCACGGTCGCTGGCATCGCCGAGGCGACCAAACGCGTCAAAGTGTGGGGCACGGTCCACACCCTGCTGCAGAATCCGGGCGTCGTCGCCAAGATGGTCGCCACGCTCGACCAGATCAGCCACGGCCGCGCCGGTCTCAACGTCGTGACCGGGTCCTACAAGGACGAATTCGCGCAGATGGGCGCATGGCGCGACGATGTCGGCCATGACGAACGCTACGACCTCGGCGCCGAATGGATCCAGGCCATCAAGGCACTCTGGACCGAGGACACGGTGACCAGGAAGGGCAAGTACTTCCAGCTGGAAGACTGCCGTTCGCTGCCCAAGCCTTCCACCCGGCCCTTCCTCGTCTGCGCGGGCACTTCGAAGAAGGGCATGCGCTTCACCTCTTCGGAAATGGACGCCATTTTCCTGAGCGGCGGCACGCACGAGGAACTGAAAGCGGCGAGCGACGCCGCCAAGGCCGACGCGAACGAGCTTGACCGCAATGTCCGCACCTATTCGATGATGACCGTCGTCTTCGGCGATACCGACGCCGAGGCGCAGGAGATGGTCCAGGCCATCCGCGAGGGGTTCGACGAAGGCGCGCTGGCCGGAATGATGCGCGCTTACGGCTTCCTCGACAGCGAGATCGGCAAGGAAAACGATTTCACGCGCAAGAGCCGGGCCGGGTTCATGACCCCTTACGCCGCGGGCACGCCCGATACGGTGATCGATTACCTGACCGACCTGTTCAATGTCTCGGGAACGGACGGCCTGATGCTGATCTTCCCCGATTACATCAAGGGCATCCCGATCTTCGGCGAGAAAGTCCTGCCCGTCCTGCGCGAACGCTTTCCCGGCCGCGTGCCCGTGGCAGCCGATGCCTGAGGCGGCCGTGGCGGAACTGCCGCACGTCGATGCGGGCGCGCTGGCCGGCATGATCGACCCGGTGCGCACCGCGCTTATCGTGATCGACATCCAGGTCGATTTCGCCGCGCCTCACGGCCTCCTCGGCCGCGCGGGCGTGGACCTCGCTCCCGCCGAAGCGGCGATCGACAGGACCGAGGGACTGATTGCCGCCGCGCGCAAGGCCGGGGCGGCAGTCGGCTTCATGCGGGTGGTCACTTCGCCCGAAACCGATTCCACCGCGCTCAAGACCTACATGGAACGCAAGGGGCAGCCCGGCGGCGGAGCGATCTGCCGGACGGACGACGGCGGCGCGGACTATTACCGGGTCACGCCCGAACCGGGCGACATCGAGATCGAGAAACTGCTGTTCGACAGCTTCCACGGTACCGACCTGGAAGGACAGTTGCGTGCCCGCGGCGTGGATACGCTGGTCGTCACCGGCGTAAGCACCGACTGCTGCGTCGACCAGACCGTCCGGGCGGCCTTCCACCGCGACTTCCACGTCTTCGTCGTGTCCGATGCCTGCGCGGCCTACGAACCGGACATGCACACCGGCACGCTCAACGTGCTCGACAAGAATTGCGCCCTCCTGACCACCAGCGACGCGGTGGCCGCCGCGTGGGGCGCATGACCCAGGCGCTGCACACGGGCTTCGCCCTGCCGCAAGCGGTCCCCGCCGCGGGCGGACACAACAAGACGGGCGTGCTGGCAGCGGCGACGACCGGCAATGCGCTGGCGACGACGGCTTCGGTCCATGCCGTGTTCGGCACGTTCCTCGTCCCGCTTTCCGAGTCATTCGGCTGGAACCGCGCCAGCATTTCGGTCGTCCTGGCGATCCTCGCGGCTGCCAGTGCCGTGATCTATCCATTGGCCGGGCGTTACGCCGACGTCCACGGCACGCGGCGCATGGTGCTGACCGGCAATGTCCTGTTCGCCCTTTCCGTCGCCGCACTGGCGCTGACCGGCGGCAGCCTGCTGCAATTCTACGTCACGTTCCTGGCAATCGGCATATTCGGCGCCCTGCCGAGCACGTCCATCTTCTCCAAGCTGGTCGCGGAATGGTTCCGCGACAATCGCGGGTCCGCGCTGGGCGTCAGTGCCGGACTGGGCAACGGCATCGGTTCGGTGCTGATGCCGATCGCCGCCGCGCTGCTGATTTCCGCGGGCGGCTGGCGGGTTGGCTATCTCGGGATCGCGGGGCTGATCCTGTTCATCGGCTTCCCGGTCTTCTTCTTCCTGCTGCGCGACGCGCCGGGGTGCGGCGAGCACGCGGGGGCGAAGGAAAGCCACTCCGCGATCGAAGGCATGTCCCTGCGCGATGCGGCCCGCCTGCCCGCCTTCTGGCTGATCATGGTCGCCATCGCTTCCGGCGGCGGTATTTCGACCGCGGTGCTCAGCCACGTCGTGCCGATCGTGGGAGAACGCGGCTTCAGCCTGGCCACCGGCACCGCCGTCGTCAGCGTGTTCGCCCTTGTCGGATCGTTCTGGCAGATCGCGACCGGCCGTCTGCTCGACGTCGCTCGCGGCCCGCGCATCGTCGCGCCGATGTACGGATTGGCCATCGCCGGTCTGCTGCTGCTCGAATTCGGCACCTCACCCCTTCCACTGGTCGCCGGCGGAGTGTGCATGGGCATTGCCCTGGGCTCGCAATTCGGTTCGCTGCCGTTCTTCATCGCCCGCTATTTCGGGCTACGCAATTTCGGCACGATCCTGGGCGTCATGTATTCGGCGGTGATCGCCGCGCAGGGGATCACTCCGGTCCTGCTCGACGCGAGCTTCGACCTGCTGGGCAGCTATCGTGCCGCCGTGCTGGTCGGGGTCGGGATCATGGCCTGCGGCAGCCTCTTGCTGCTGCTGCTTCCAGCCTACCGCACACAGTCGGGCCTGTCCGCCGCCACCGCGATCGCGCACTGATACGAAAAGCATGGGCGCGCCCGGCCAGCCGGGAAAGCCCGCGCCGAAAGTCCAGTAAAACCTCCGGATTCCCCGGATTCCGGCTGCTTGGTTCTACGCCTAATGCGAGCCAGTACCAAGTCAAAGGGCGCAGAGCGTCAAGACTGTAGGCCCCCGCTACCGGCAAGCTCCCCTCATCAAGAAAGATATCAGGGGAAGATTCGTTCCATGGCATTCAATGGACGGCTCAAATTCGTAGTCCTGGGAGCGTTCAGCTTGCTCCATTTCATGCTGAACGCCTGCACCTTCAACGGATTGGGTGTGGTCTTGCCATACATGGTCGACGAACTCGGCTGGGCCTGGGCCACCGCCGGTTTCGGATTTACCCTGCTGGGCATGGCCTGCGGCTTGTCCGGCCTCGTCCCGGCTCTGCTGATCCGCCGCATCGGCGTGGCGCGGACGATGCTGATCGGCGGAGCGGTTCTGGTTACAGGCTTCGCCTGCCTCGCCCTCACCCAGAGCGCGCTGGTCTACTTCGTCGGCACGATCTTCCTCGGCATAGGATACTCGATCTGCGGCACGGTGCCCGGCGTCAACGTGATCTCCCACTCGTTCAAGCGCAGCTCCACGCCGATGGGCATCTATTTCACCGCTGGCGGCTTCGGCGCCGTAGCCGGCCCGCTGATCGCCTATGCGACGCAGGAACTGACTCACGAGTGGCGCTATTACTGGGTCGGCGCAGCCCTGAGCGCGATCCTGCTGTCCGTGTTCGCCGCGCTGGTCACTGCCGACCGCCCGGGCAAGAACGACGAGGAAAGCCGCAAGCAGCAGATCGCGAAGCTCGAAGGGTGGCCGGCGAAAGCCGCGATGCGGACGGTGCAATATTACATCGTGGTCGGCGCCTACACCGTGTTCCTGCTCATCAACACGACGGTTCACGGCTTCGCGGTGAAGCACTTGTCCGACACCGGCCTGACAATGGGCGGCGCGGCCAGCGTGATGAGCGCCATCGCCCTGATCGGCGCGATCGGATCGACTGTCGCCGGCCTGGCGGGCGAGAAGATCGGCGGACGGGAACTGACCATGCTCTCACTCTCCGCTACGGTGCTGGGCGTTCTGGCCCTGGTTGCGGGGGGCAACTGGTTCGCCGTGCCGGTCGCGGTGGTCGGACTGGGCGTCGGCTTCGGCTTCAGCTATGTCGGCACGGCGATGCTGCTGCTCGACCTCTTCGGCAAGCGCTCCAATCTGGAACTCTATTCGACCATGAGCCTCATCTCCACTGCCGCCGCGATCGGACCGGCCATCGGCGGGCTCGTCCGCGACGAACTGGGCAGTTTCGCGCTTGTCTTCATCGCCTGCGCGGTGCTGGGTTTCGTGTTCCTGATGGCGTTGCTGTGGCTGAACAAGCCGGCGCTTCCCCAGGAGGAGAACGAAGCCGAACCGGTACTGGCCGCGTAAGTCATGAACGGAAACGAAGCTTCGGACAAAACGCCGTTCGCCGATCCCGCTTCCGCCCCCTACCCGGTAAGCGAAGAGGAACGCAGCGCAATTGCCGCCGCCATCGACCAGGACGAACTGGTCGCACTGGCGCTCGAACTCGGCAATATTCCCAGCCGCTCGCGCGAGGAGGCGGCGGCGGCCCAGTTCGTCTACGACTGGATGGAACGCGAAGGCTTCAGCCCCCGCCGTGCCGGGGCGACCCCGGAACGGCCGAATATCATCGGCGAATACGGCGGCAGCGGAACCGGAGCCAACCTGCTGTTCACCGCCCACCTCGACACCGAAAGCCCGACCGGCGATTTCAGCCAGGACAAGTTCCGCTACCGCGAAACGACGCTGCGCGATCCCGAATGGACGCAATGCTGGCTGGACGAGGAAGGCCGGCTGCGCGGCTATCCGATCTCCAACGACCGGGGGCCAATGGCCTGTTTCCTGATCGCGGCCAAGGCGCTGAAGAAGGCGGGAATCGGCCTGGCCGGCAAGACCTGGCTGACTGCCTGCCCCGGCGAGATCGGACCGGAACCGATCGAGGAATTCGCCGGCATCGACTATCTCGGCAAGGATATCGGGGCCCATTACCTGTTCCATCACGGCGGGGTCGCGCCGGACTACGCGATCGCGGCCGAAGGCACCGATTTCGGCCTCACCTGGACGGGATGCGGCTATGCTCTGTTCCGGGTCAGGATCTTCGGCACCGGCATGTTCACGCCGATCCTGGAAACGCCGGAAAAGGCCACCGACCACACCAACCCGATCTACCGGCTGGGCCCGGTAATCGACGCCATCCACGCCTGGGGCAAACGCTGGGAAGCCGAAGGCCTCCACGAAACCCCCGGCGGCCGTTCGGAACCGAAAGTGCAGATCGCTTCGGTGAGAGGCGGGATGCCGACCGACTACGGCGCGGGCAGCGAGGTCTGCGCCCTCTACATCGAAGTCGGCCTCGCCCCGGGGCAGAAATCGGCCAAGGCCTATCACCAGATCGTGGCGGCCATGCGCCAACTCGACCTGGAATCCTTCGACGTCGAACCGATGGTCGTGCGGCACGGCTTCGAAGCGGATGCGGGGGAAGTCGCCCCGCTGGCCGGCGCAGTGGATGCCGCCACCCGCCTGGCCCGCACGGCTCCGCTCGAACGGGCGCATCCCGTCTATTCCAGCATGTGGCGCGATCACAACGTGTTCAACATGCACGGCATTCCCGCCGTGACCACCGGCATGCCGCGCTGGCGGCCGACGCCGCAGGACATGGCCTCCAGCGCACTGATCTATGCCCTGACCATGCTGGCGGTCTGCGGCAGGGGCGATGCCCCCTCCAGCGGGACCACGTCGTCGGTCTACGGCGGCAACGACACACCATTCTGAGACAGATTCGCAATGCCGATTGACGCACAGCGTCCCAATCCCCACTTACTCCCATATCTGGAGTCGCCGGGAGAGGGCCCATCGGTTGTATGATAGAGAGCCCCATTGCGTTTTACCACCAATGCATACCCCAAGGAGCAGCGGCTTGACGCCTGGCGTTTTGCGCTAAAGCGCATCTCGCTCACGCTCGAAGCGGCCGACGAGGCCAGCCTCTACGGCGAACTGGTCCAGTTTCGCACGAATATCGGGATCGGCTTCGTCCGCCTCGTCGGCACGGCGCAGGAATACACGATCGACTTCCGGGATGAGCCGGGCAGTTTCTGGCTCGCCGCGCTGCTGGACGGCGCGGGCGTTGCCCGCAGCGGAACCGACACGATTCCGCTGAATGAAAGCGATATGGTCTGCGCCCGCGGCGAAGCCCCCGTTTCGCTGCAATTCACGACCGATCACCGCATTCTGATGCTGCATGTCCCGGCCAATGCGCTCGACCAGCGGCTCAGGACGCCGCTTCCCGACAAGCCCCGTTGCCTGGCCGCGAGCAGCGGCCCATCCCGCGTACTTTCGGGAATGCTGCGCTCGCTCGCGGACATGGGGAACGACTTCACCGACGACGAACTGCGGCCGATCGAGCTGGCGCTTCCCGAATTCCTGCTGGCCAGCCTGCTGAGCGATGCCCCGTCGCGGGCGCTGGGCGGCGCGGCGGGCATGCGGGCCGCCTTGCTGGAACGGATATTCCAGACGATCGAGATGCGGCTTTCCGATCCCAATCTCAATTACCAGCAAGTCGCCAGCGAACACGGCATTTCGCCGCGCTACCTGCAGAAACTGTTCGAATCGATCGACGACAGTTTCGGCCACTACGTCAAGGTGCGCAGGCTGGAGCGGTGCCGGCTCGATCTGCGCAGCCCGCTCCACACGCAGAAGTCGATTTCCGACATCCTGTTCCAGTGGGGCTTCAACGATTCCGCCTCGTTCAGCCGCGCCTTTCGCGAGCAATACGGCATCTCGCCACGCGAATACCGGAAGATGACGCCGAGCGAGGAAGTGGAAAGCCAGGACACTCTCCGGCGCGGCCGGCCGAGCGTCAAGCGCAGCACGCCCGGGGACGGCGCCGACCTCGAACCGTCCTTCGACGAAGCCGAAGCGGCAGGCAGCGGGACGGAAAGCCTACTGCCGATCGCCGACGACGGGACAGTTCGCCACCATCACCTGCCGGTCAGCCCGAAGACCGTTCACTGGGGCTATTTCAGTTCGCTGCTCAAGCCTGCCCTGAACGTGAAATCGGGCGACTTCGTCACTGTCGAAACGCTGACCCATCACGCCAACGACGATCCCGAACGGATGGTCGAAGGCGACGAAGGCGCCGAAAGCGTCTTCCACTGGGACGCAAACGGCAAGGCGGTCGAACGGCGCGGCGCGGGCCCGATGGACGCCAGCGAAGTGGGGCGCGGCGCGGGCGAAGGCTTCGGCGTTCATATCTGTACCGGCCCGATCGCGATCCAGGGGGCCGAACCGGGCGACATCATCGAAGTCCGCATCCTCAGCCTCGAACCGCGCCGCAGCGCCAACCCGCGCTTCCAGGGCAAGGCGTTCGGCAGCAACGCCGCGACGTTCTGGGGCTTCCATTACAACGACCTGCTGACCCAGCCCAACCCGCGCGAAGTGGTGACGATCTACGAAGTCGAAGCGGGCAGCGAACGGATGCCGACGGCGCACGCGGTCTATTCCTTTCGCTGGACGCCGCAGACCGACCCTTCGGGCGTGGTGCACGAACGCTACGACTATCCCGGCGTGCCGGTCGATCCGGAAACCATCGAGCGCAATTACGACATCCTGCGCGACGTGGAGATCCCGATCCGGCCGCATTTCGGCGTGATCGCGGTGGCCCCGGCCCATGCCGGCCCGGTCGATTCCATCCCGCCCAGCTCCTTCGGCGGCAATCTCGACAACTGGCGCACCGGCCCGGGATCGAGCGTCTACCTGCCCGTGCAGGTCGCGGGCGGCCTGCTCTCGCTCGGCGATCCGCACGCCTCGCATGGCGACTCCGAACTGTGCGGCACGGCCATCGAGTGTTCGATGACCTCGCTGATCCAGGTCATCCTCCACCCGGCGGGCGAAATGTCGGGCATGCTGCGCGATCTCGACTATCCGCTGATCGAGACCGAGAGCGAATGGGTCATCATGGGCTTCAGCCACCCCGATTACCTGAAGGAACTGGGCGAAAACGCGCAGAGCGAAGTCTACAAGCGCGCATCCATCGACGCCGCCATGCGCGACGCCTTCCGCAAGGCCCGCCGCTTCCTGATGACGACGAAGAACCTGACGGAAGACGAAACGATCTCGCTGCTGTCGGTCGGGGTCGATTTCGGCATTTCGCAGGTCGCCAACGGCAACTGGGGCGTGCACGCGATCATCCGCAAGGCCCTGTTCACCGCCTGAGTTCGCCGCCCGCCTGACGGGCGAGAGCCCGGACGCGCCTCAGACAGGCTTGTCGCCAGCGATAGTCACCCGGAAGCCCGAACGGGTTTCGGGGAAATAGTCCCAGGTCGCGAAGTGCTGGGTGCAGCGGTTGTCCCAGAAGGCGACCGAATGCGGTTGCCAGCGGAAGCGGACCTGGAAATTCGGATTCTTCACGTGCTCGGTCAGGAACAGCAGCACCGCGTCGCTTTCCTCCTTGGAAAGCCCGTTGATACGGATCGTCTTCGACTTGCTGACGAACAGGCACTTGCGCTTGGTCACCGGATGGGTGCGGACCACCGGATGGGTGTTGCGCGGGTAGGTCTTGTCGACGTCCGGGAACAGCTCGCGGTAGATATGGTTGGAATCGTGCACTGCTGTCAGCGGGTCGAGAAACGCCTGCATCGCCGGTGAAAGCGCATCGTAGGCGGCATACATGCTGGACCACAGCGTATCGCCCCCGGCCGGCGGCACGGTGTGCATGTAGAGGATGCTGCCCATCGGCGGTTCGGGATCTTCGCTGAGATCCGAATGCCAGTCTTCCCCGGCCACGAACTTGCTGTCCTTGTCCGCATGGATCGCGACGATTTCGGGATGATCCGCCAGCCCAGATACCCCGCTGTGCAGCGCCAGGTCGCCGAAATAGCGGCCAAGACGCTTGTGGCTTTCATGCTCCAGTGGCTGGTCGCGGAAGAACAGCACCTGGTGTTTCATCAAGGCGCCGTGCAGCTCGTCCACCACCTTGTTCGAAAGGGGGGCGTTGAGATCGACGCCGAACACTTCGGCCCCGATCCGCCTGGTCACGGGCCGGACATCGAGCACGTCATACTGCATGGACTGGTTCCTCGGTTTTCAAACGGGCTTCGCTCCGCCGCGCGTATGCCTGGGCAAGCGCGGCGCAGACGATCAGCTGGAGCTGGTGGAACAGCATCAGGGGGAGCACGACCAGGCCCACCTGCGCCGGGGGAAACAGGGCGCCGGCCATCGGTACGCCGGAAGCGAGGCTTTTCTTCGATCCGCAGAAGACCAGCACTGCCTCGTCCTCGTGCGACTGGTGCGTCAGGCGCGCGAGGTAACGGGTGAACAGCAGCACCGCGGCCAGCAACGCGGCGTCCAGCGCCGCAATGGCCAGGAGATCCATGCCCGAAAAACGGTGCCACAGGCCTTCGACCACCGCCGCGCTGAACGCGGTATAGACGACCAGCAGGATCACCCCGCGGTCCGTCCGGCCGATCAGCTTGCGGTGCCGGTCGACGAAAGCCCCGATCAGCGGGCGCGAGAGATGGCCGACCACGAAAGGCAGGAGCAGCGTCGTCGCGACCTTGGTCAATGCCGACAGGAAGAAGCCGTCGGCCGCCTGTCCGCTGCGGATCAGGAAAGCCGCCAGCAGAGGCGTGAAGACGATCCCCAGCACATTGGACAGCGACGCGCTGCACACGGCGGCGGGAATGTTGCCCCGCGCGATCGAGGTCATCGCGATCGAGGACTGCACTGTCGACGGTACGATGCACAGGAACAGGAACCCGTTGGCCACCGCCGGGTCGATCCAGCTGCCGAGCGCGGCGACCATGCCGAGGCCGAGAACCGGGAAGAGCACGAACGTCACGCCCAGGACCATCAGGTGCAGCTTCCACGCGCCGATCCCGGCAAGGATCGACTGACGCGACAGTTTCGCCCCGTGCATGAAGAACAGCAGCGTGATCCCGGCAGTGGTGAGGTGATCGAACCAGACCGCCGCGTCTCCCCGCGCCGGCAGCAGCGTGGCGAAGGCCAGCACCGCAAGAAGCAGCACCAGGAACCCATCGGGACGAAAACGGGCGATCATGACCGGAAAGCAGACTGTCTCATGTTGGATACGTCATGCGCGATGGGTGCGCGGGCTGTCTTGTCACGGCGCGCAATCTCGATTGTCGGGCAGCGCCGGGCAGATGTCAGGCAGAAACGCATTCGCGCCGCGCGCGGTTGCGCGTGTCGCGCGGCGCCTCGTCGAAACGGTCGCGATAGGCCCGGCTGAAATGGGCCGACTGGTTGAAGCCCCAGCGGAAGGCGATTTCCGAAATGCTGAGCTGGGCATGGAGCGGGCTGGTCAGCTCCGCCCGCGCGCGTTCCAGCCGCCGCGCCTTGACGTAGCCGGTCACCGTCTGGCCGGAACGGGCGAAGAGCTGCTGCAGGTAGCGGACCGACAGCCCTTCCGCCCCGGCAATGGCCCGGACAGTCAGTTCCGGGTCGCCGAGCTGGGTCTCGATTCCCCGGCATATCCGTTCGAACTGGCGGGCGCGCAACCCGGCCGCCCCGCCCTTCGCCGCCGCGCCGCCGGACCGCGCAATGACAGGGACAAGCAATTCGATCAGCGCGGTTTCGATCGGCCCGAGATCGCCCGGACGGTCCGCCGCCAGCGAACCGGCAATGCTGTGGAGCAGGGCAAGCAATCCGTGGCCGCCGATCGTTCGCGGTTCGACGAGCGAGACTTGCGCCTCGATCGGGGCCAGCAGGCGCGCATCGATCGCAACCTGCGGAATACGCACGAAAAGCTGGCGGAACGGGCCGTCGAAACGCAGCGCCGCATCGACCCCGGTCGCCCCGTAAATGAGCATCTTCGGCGAAAGGACGACAGGCGCCGCGCCCGCTTCGAGCCGGGCCGCGCCGTCGATCAGCAGCCCCAGCCAGAGGCCGGGAAGCGCGCCGGGCGTGCGGCCGGCGATGGCCTGGGCCCCGCCGGCAACAAGCGCGAATTCGAATCCCATGGGCGAGGTGAGCGCAAGCACCGTGCCGACCGCCCCGGCGTCCGGCGCAGGGTCCGCGAACGGCAGGTGCAGGCGCCGCATGGCCTCCGCCCAGGCGGAAGCCCGTTCGTCCGGCGGGAGGGTTTCCGCGTCGAAGGACCAGGCCGCCCCGTCCCCCGGCGCGGCCCGTCCGTTCGCCTCACTCGGGATCGCGGACACTGCCCTTGGTGGGAAAAATGCCGCGGTCGATCCGTACGTGAATGCCCTGCGTCCCGTCGACCACCTGAGTCACGCCGAAGTCGGCGGCGACGCTCATCAGCGAATAGGCATCGGTCTTCGACAGCCCCTGATGCTCGTTGAGCAAGTGGATCATATCCATCGAGGCGTTCTTCATCGCCTGGTCGAGATCGTCGCCGAAACCGTGCACGATCCAGTGATCGGGCGTTTCGAGCAGCGGCGACGGGAACTTGAAGTCCTTGCGCAGGATGATCTGGAACAGCACGTCCAGCGAAGCCTCGATCGCGGTGCCGCTGATCTCGCCGTCGCCCTGGCTGATGTGCGGATCGCCGATGGAGAACAGGCCGCCCTTCACTTGCACGGGATAGTACATCCGCGAATTGGCGCCGATCCGCCAGTTGTCGATATTGCCGCCATGCAGGCCCGGCGGGATCGTGCTGACCGGTTCGTTCACTGCCGGGGCGACGCCCGCCGTGCCGAGGTGCGGACGCGCGGGTACGGTAATCCCTTCCAGCGCGGGCTGCCGGTCGCAGTGCGGGCAATGGGTAATCCGCCCGGGGACGAGATAGGTTTCCTCCACGTCGTAGGCGTAGAGCGCATGGGCGGTGTTCGAATTGGGATCGAGTTCGTAGATCGTCACGCGCTCGGTCTCGCCGAATTCCTTGTAGAGGTGGCCCCAGTTGGCCTGGAGGTTGGAGCCGTAATTGAAGCGCGGCGTCATCTGGAAATAGCGCACTTCCAGCATGTCGCCCGGCTCCGCGCCTTCGACGTAGATCGGCCCGGTCATGATATGCACGCCCGGTGCGCGGGTGGACGGATCGATTTCGGTGTAGATCCGCTGGATGTCGTCGTCGAACATCAGTTCCGGATCGTCGCCGGCGTGGTGGGTAACGGCCTGCGCCTGGATCAGGTCACCGCTTTTCACGGTCAGCGCCGGCTTCAATTCGGGCGAGAAGAAACCCCAGTGAACCGTCTCGGGCGTCGCCCTGAGATAATGCAACGCTTTCGGCTGCACCTCGCTACGCCGCAAACCGTGACCGCAGATCAACGCCATGTCTTTCCCCTGGTAGTGAAACGAACCGACAGCACCCCTCGCGGGCCTCAGTCGGCACCGATCAGGATGCTGGTCATCCCAAGCGACTTGTGATGAATGAAATTCGGATCCAGCCGGACCTTTTCGCCCGGATAGCGCGCGCCCATGATGTAGAGCAGCGGCCAGAAATGGTCGGGCGTCGGCACCGACAGGCGCGCATCTTCGCCCAGCCCCTCGAAATCGATCAGCGCCTGGGGATTGTCTTCGACGACGGCATCGAGCATCGCCGTGTTGAACCGGTCGGCCCAGGGATAGGGCGGGGCATCGGGATTGCCCCAGTCCATCGCCGGCAGATTGTGGACGATATTGCCGGAACCCACGATCAGCACCCCTTCGTCCCTCAGCGGGCGCAGCGCCTTGCCGAGCACCCAGTGCTCGGCCGGCGACTTGGCGGCATCCAGGCCGAGCTGGACAACGGGAATGTCCGCTTCCGGATAGGCATGGACCAGGACCGTCCAGGTGCCATGGTCGAGGCCCCAGTTCGCATCCATCGCCACCGGCACCGGGGCGAGCAGTTCGCGCACCCTGTGGGCCAGCTCCGGATCGCCCGGCGCCGGATATTGCATGTCGAACAGCGCCTGCGGGAACGCACCGAAATCGTGGATCGTGCGCGGCTGGGCCATGGCGGTCACGGCGGTTCCGCGCGTCACCCAATGGGCCGAGATGCACAGGATCGCCTTGGGCTTGCCGATCGTACCGGCCAGCCCTTTCCAGGCTGCGGTGACCGCACTCTGCTCGAGCGCCACCATCGGGCTTCCATGTCCGAAAAAGACAACCGGGAGGCGGCTCATGACGGCAGCCCCCCAGCCGTTTGGAAGTTTGCGCAGGCGGGCAAACAAGCGGGAATTTGGATCGTCGTGGTGTGCATTGCGATTACCGGAACCATCCTTGAACGAACTCTCGCGAGGCTATGGGAAAGGGTGCCGGGCGGTCTTGTACGATCGCGCACAAGATGTTGTTCGGCCCTGCCGGAAGCCGTGCGAGAGCCCATTTCGCACCGCTTATTCCCGCGTGTAATCCTCTGGAATCCAGGGATTTTCACCCGCTTTTACCCACAGTAGCACTTCGTTGCCCCAAGGGTCGGCAAAGCAGTGGTTATAGCCGTTGAACTCGGCCCAGTAGTGGTTGCGCCACAGGATCCTTGCGCCGAGTTTCTCCGCAGTTGACAATATACGCTCGGGCGTATCGCCGTCGCCGATCAGGACCCAGATGCGCGGCTTGCGCCCTTCCGTGGCGATCGTGCGCGGTTCGACACCCGCGGGATCGGGATGCGGGCGCATGTTGGACACCTTGGCGATGCCCATGTGCAGGTTGCCGATCTGGCTGTCGGACCCGTCCTTGTTCTTGAAGAAGCCGCCGGGAACCATGCGGTGATACTCGCCCAGCGGGCGCGGATCGTTTTCCCAGCCGAACACTTCGGCATAGAATTCGCCCGCCGCGTTCGGATCGTCGGACGGAATGTCGAAGAAGATAAGTGAATTGGTCATCGCAACCCCTGACAGTCAAAAAGAAACCACCGGTGAAGCCGCTATCAGGGCTCGCACCGGTGGCGCTGTCTTGCAGGCGCACAATTTCTTGATTTTCCGGCCGCGCCGCCATTTGCGGCAAGCGCGGCCGGAAGGGAAAGGTCAGGACGTGGCGCGCAGCTTCGTCACCGGGGCGGACGAACCGCGGCGGCGATCCCATTCGGCCGCGTAACGGTCGACCAGCCAGACATTGAACTGGCGCTGTGCGTCTTCCTGCCAGCTGTAGCGGCCACGCGGCGCGAACTTGGAACCCAGGCCCCGCTGCACGAGCAGGTCGGTATGGAGATCCTGGGAAAAGATCGCGTTGGTATAGTCGCTGGTGACCTTGCACTTGGTCTCGAACAGCGGGTCTTCCAGCGCGTCGGGCAGATAGAGGCTGCCGAAGGTCACGCGGTGCGTCGTGGCGGAATCGGCGTCCATGATGATGTAGATCGCCACGTCATTCGTGATGACCAGCGAAAGGCTGGGCGGCAGATTGACGAACAGCAGGCGGTTCTGTTCTTCCTCGG
>JAQVEQ010000226.1 GCA_028697875.1 Novosphingobium sp.
AGCAGGCGCAGCGCGACGGCGAGTTGGCCGCAGTTCCACAGAACCGCTTCGGGCTGGCGGCCGAAGGCATAGAGGCCGCCGTGGTCGAAATAGGCAGCGGTAAAACGCGGGTCCCATTGGGGAAGCCAGCGCCAAGGTCCATAGTCGAAACTCTCGCCCGAAATGTTCATGTTGTCGGTATTGAGCACGCCGTGGACGAAGCCGGCGACCATCCAGCTTGCGGCCAGATCGGCAAGGCGTTCGACCACCTGATGCAGCAGGATTACGGCGGGTTCGTCGCGGCCGGGCGCATCGGCGGGCGGTTCGTTGCCGGGATAGGTTTCGAGGCAATAGGCGACGAGCGCCTCCATGTTGTCCTTTTCGTCGAGGGCGAGCAGGCGCTGGAAGGAGCCGATGCGGATGTGCCCGTGGCTCAGACGGACCAGCACGGCTGAGCGCGTGGGCGATGGCTCGTCTCCGCGCCATAGCGATTCGCCGGTCTCGACGACCGAGAAGGTCTTGCTGGTGTTCACGCCCAGCGCTTCGAGCATTTCGGTCGCGAGGATTTCGCGCACCGCGCCCTTCAGCGTCAGCCGCCCGTCGCCGTCGCGGCTGTAGGGCGTGCGGCCCGATCCCTTGGTGCCCAGATCGAGTAACCGGCCGCTTCGATCGCGCATCTGCGCGAAGAGAAAGCCACGTCCGTCGCCGATGTCCGGGTTGTAGGCGCGGAACTGGTGGCCGTGATAGCGCAGCGCCAGCGGCTGGGGCAGGTTGCCGGGCAGAGCCTCGAACTGGCCGAAGTGGGTGGCCCATTGCGCATCGTCGAGGTGATCGAGGCCGACGGCGCGTGCCCAGCGATCGTTGCGAAAGCGCAACTCGTGCCTAGGGAAGGTCGCAGCGGGCACCGCATCGCCGACCCATTCGGAAATGGTGGCGATCCGCGGATCGGGGTTGTAGGCGCTCGCTTGCGGTTCGCTTCGCATCACGCGATAGTGGGGTGCGCATGCCCGCCGATCAAGGAGGGTAAGGGAGGTCCCCGGTTCTGCATGACGGATTTTGAAGATCGGCACTGGTCGAGCCGTGATGGACTCAAACTGCATTTCCGCGATTATCCGGGCCCCGATCAGGCTGAAGCAGGCAAGCGCCCGGCGATCCTGTGCTTGCACGGGCTGACCCGCAACGCGCGTGACTTCGATGTCCTGGCGCCGCGTCTTGCCGAAAAGTGGCGCGTGCTCTGCCCAGACATGCGCGGCCGGGGCGACAGCGAATATCCCAAGGATTCCGCCAGCTACACGCCGCCTCAGTATTGCGAGGATGTGCTCGCCCTGCTCGAGCAGGAGGGGATAGACCGTTTCGTCGCGATCGGCACGTCGCTGGGCGGACTGATGACCATGGGGCTCGCCACGGTTATTCCCGATCGGATAGCCGGGGTCGTGATCAACGATGTCGGACCGCGGCTGGAGCGCGACGGACTGGCGCGGATCAAGGACTATGTCGGGCAGGGGCGCAGCTATCCCACCTGGGTCCATGCCGCGCGCGGGATCGAGGCTGCGCAAGGCGCCGCACATCCCGGCCACTCGCTCGATTTCTGGATCGGCATGGCCAAGCGGCTCATGACGCTTTCGAGCAACGGGCGTATCGTGTTCGACTACGACATGAAGATCGCCGAGCCCTTCATGGATTTCGACGTCGACAACCAGCCCGATCTCTGGCCGGCCTGGGAAGCGCTCGTGGGCAGGCCGGCGCTGATCCTGCGCGGTGTGCTTTCCGACCTGCTCTCGCCGGAGACGATGGCGGAAATGGTGCGCCGTTTGCCGGGCGTGGAAACCGTGACGCTGGAACATGTCGGCCATGCCCCGACTCTCGACGAGCCCGAATCGGTCGAGGCCATCGAGCGTCTGCTGGCGCGGGTGAACTGAGCGGCCCGTCTTGCGAATCCTCCACCTTCACTCCAGTTTTTCCGCCGGCGGCAAGGAATTGCGCGCGGCGCGGCTGATGAATGCCTTCGGCCCTTCGGTGGAGCATGCGATCGTCTCCGCCCAGCCCGGCGCATACGGCGCGCGCGTCGCGATCGATCCGGCGCTGCGGGTGGATTATCCGGAAGACTTCCCCAGCCTGCAGGGCCGCCCTACGCCGATGCGATTGCTGCGTCTGGCGCGCGCCATGCGCGGGTTCGACCTGATCCTGACCTACAACTGGGGCGCGATGGACGCGGTTCTGGCCCACCGCCTTTACGGAGCGCTGCTGGGCCTTGCACCGCTGGTCCATCATGAGGACGGGTTCAACGAGGACGAGGCCGGAGGGCTTAAGCCCGCCCGCAACCGGTTCCGCCGCCTTGCGCTGGCGCGGGCCTCGGCGCTGATCGTGCCTTCGCGGCGGCTGGAGGCGATCGCGTTGGAGGCATGGCGTCAGCCGCGCCAGCGGGTGCGGCTGATCATCAACGGGATCGATACCGCCGCGTACAGCGCGGCACCTCCGCCCGATGCCGTTCCCGGGCTTGCCAAGGCGCCCGGCGAGAAGTGGGTGGGCACGCTCGCGGGGCTGCGCGCGGTAAAGAACCTGCCGCGTCTGGTGCGCGCCTTTGCCGGGCTGACGCAGGAATGGCGGCTGGTAATCGTCGGCGAAGGGCCAGAGCGCGAGGCGATTGCGGCACAGGCGCAGGCCTGCGGCGTGGCGGACCGGGTTCATCTGCCCGGCTTCGTGCCCGATCCTTCCAGCGTGGTCGGGCTATTCGATATTTTCGCGCTTTCTTCCGACAGCGAGCAGTTCCCGATCTCGGTGGTCGAGGCGATGGCCGCCGGACTCGCGGTTGCCTCGCCTGCCGTCGGGGACGTGGCGGACATGGTTTCGGGGGATAACCGGCCTTTCGTCACACCCGCCGGAGACGAGGGCGCGCTGGCCGCCTCGCTGGCCGCGCTGGCGGGGGACGAGGCCCTGCGCGTAGCGGTCGGCAAGGCCAATCGCGCCTGCGCCCGGGCGAATTACGATGAAAGCACGATGATCCGCATCTATCGCGAGACTTATGGCCATGCGATGGGAGTTCATCATTTTCCCTGACTGGAGTCGCCATTCAGCCGTGCTTCACGCCGGGACATGCAGCGATCATCCCCGTTGAAAACCCCTGCCCATTCGTTAAACAGCCCCGCAACCACCATCCTGATCACCGCAGAAAGCGCCCCAATTGGCTCTGCCTCCCGAAAACACCCCTCCTTCGAACGAAACCCCTGCTTCGAACGACAAGGCCGCCGCACAGAAGGCCGCCCAGCAGGACGTGTTCCTGCGCGAGGTGGACGACGCCCTGCGCCAGGACCAGGTCCAGGGTTTCATGAAGACCTACGGCATCATGCTGGCGGTTGTGATCGTGCTTGGTCTCGGCGGCTTTGCCGGTTGGCTCTACTGGAGCCATCACCAGACCAAGCAGCTTGAGGAACGCACCGAGGCATTCGTGCAGGCGCTCGACAGCGTGCAGGCGGACAACCTCGACGATGCCGCGACCAAGCTCCAGCCGCTCGCCGACAAGGGATCGGATGCCAATGCCACCTCGGCCCGGCTCCTGCTTGCCGCGATCGCGCTCGAGCAGGACAAGAAGGCGGATGCGCTCAAGATCTACAGGCAGGTCGCTGCGGATGCCGAGGCGCCCCAGCCCTTGCGCGATCTGGCGAAGGTGCGCGAAGTCGCCGCCGATTTCGATGCGATGAAGCCGCAGGACGTGGTCGATCGCCTCAAGCCGCTCGCCGCGCCGGGCAATCCGTGGTTCGGCGTTGCCGGCGAAATGGTCGGCATGGCCTACCTGAAGATGGACAAGAAGGATCAGGCTGGGCCGCTGTTTGCGGAGATTGCCAAGGACGAGGACGTCGACGACGGGCTGCGCAGCCGCGCACGCCAGCTGGCGGCGGTGCTCGGCGTCGATGCCGTCGACGACGTGGTCGACGAGAAGGGCGAAGCGATCGAGAAGCCGGTAGCGAAACTGGTCAAGGCGGCCGAAGTGGGCGGAGAATGAGAATGTCTGGTGAGGATCTGCGCATGAAGGCCACTGTCTCGAACACGCGGCGCCCTGCGGCCCGCAAGCCCGTCGCGCGCAAGGCCGTACCGCTGATCGCGCTTGCGCTGGTCATGGGGCTGTCGGGCTGCAAGTTGCTCGGCGGTGGCGGCAAGAGCGGCCCCAAGACGCCGACCGTGGGCGAGCGCGTTCCGATC
>JAQVEQ010000227.1 GCA_028697875.1 Novosphingobium sp.
TATTGGTTCGGCGTTCCTGCCGCCGTTGCGGGCTGGATCCGGAGCAAGCTGGGACATGCCCCTCTGCCCGACGATGAAGCCGAGCGTCAAATCGCCTACGATCATTCAGTGCAGGCGATGCTTGAAACCGAAGGCTACGAGGCGACGGCGCGCTACGATGTCGACGAGGACACTCTGCTTGGGAGACGTCTCATCAGCATGGGCTCTTCTTTGGATAGGAGCGCGAGTTCACCAAGCGGCCAGAATCCGTCCCCTGATGAAATAAGGACGCGCTGACGCGCGGCGTTGTTTGATCAGGGGGGTGCCGGGCGGATAGAACCGTGAACCAAGGCAGAAACTGCGCTTTGCGCAGCCGCTGTACGCGTCGGCTAAGGCCGACGCGGGGCTTCCCAGTGGGGAAGATCGACATCCGGCATCGCAAAAAGGCGCCTTCACACCCGGCGGAACCGTTCGGCGCGCGCGAAGGGCCTGAAATCGAGTGTTTGGGTGCATCAAAACGAGTCGCGAACCGGCACCCATCGTCTTCCCTATTTGCCTTGGCATTCCGGGCACCGACTCGTGGTGCCCGGCTGCGTCAAAACCGACACGAAAAGCTCGCGGGCGAGGCGCGGGGGCAAGCGCGGCGCTCGGGGTCGGCCACATGGGGTGCCGGGCCAATGGCCCTGCCCTGGGCGCGCGATCGGTGGTCCGGATCGTTCGTGGCCCCGCGCTTAATGGGACATTATCCAGCATGACAACACGCGCGACCGCGCTGCTCTCCGATGGTACCCGGCTGACATCCACGATGGGCCGTCGGGCCGGTGCGGCGTGGGCGCTGTGGCGCGATGGCGTCTTGATCGCGTCGGGGTTTTCACGCGACGATGGACTGGCCCGGCAGGCCGCGCGCAAGATCCGCAACACCATGACCGGCCGCACCCGCTACAATGCCGCGCTCCGGCGGTTTCGGTTCGTGGAGAGCAAGCGGGAATTCTACGCGCGCCAGCGCGATCGGGAAGGAAGCTTCAGCAGCTGGAACCAGCGCCTGGCCGAGATCGAGCGCGCCTATCGTATCGAGGTCGTTCCTACGACGCCGGATTGACCAGCGCGCCGCGCGTTCCGTATCTGTTCCAGATGGGCAAGCGAGCACCGATTCGACCGAGCTGGACGGCCAGCCTCGCCGCGATGATCCGGTCTGGCGTGATCTGTTCCGCCTGCTGCGACACCTGCCGCGAATGGAAGGAAGTGGACCTGCAGGCGCTCGCCCAGGTGAAAGGCGCGGACTACGATTTATGGGGAAAGCGGACGCGGTGCCGCATCACCCCGGGCTGCAAGGGCTGGAACCGCTTCTACTGCAACGGACGCGGGCGCCTGGAGCCGATGCGCGATTGACACCGGCCAGCGCGGGCCGCAGCCTCGCGGCATGTGCAACCTCTACCGGATGAGCAAGTCCAGCGCCGAAGTCGCGCGCCTGTTCGGTGCGACGGATGACAGCGCCGGCAGCAATGCAGGCGAGTTCGTCTATCCCGGCTATCCCGGCCTGGTCGTGGCCGAAGGCCGCCTGCGCACGATGGCATGGGGCTTCCCGCTGGTGTTGAAGGGCAAGCACGGCCAGCCTCTCAAGCCCAAGCCGGTCAACAACACCCGATCCGACAAGCTGGAAAGCGGCTTCTGGCGATCGAGCTTCGAACATCGCCGCTGCCTGATCCCGCTGACCGCCTTCGCCGAGGCCGAAGGGCCGCGCGGAGGAAAGACCAGGACATGGATATCACTGCCCGGCCACGACGTGTTCTGCTGCGCCGGGATCTGGCGCGACAGCGACGAATGGGGGCCGGTCTATTCGATGGTCATCACCGAACCGTCAGAGCAAATGCGCAGCGTTCATAACCGCATGCCCGTGATCCTGCCGCCTGCAGCGCATCGCCCATGGCTGGAAAGCGAACCGGCCGGGGCAAGGGTGCTTTGCGTCCCCTACCCCGGCCAACTGTCGATCGAGCGGACAGACCAGCCATGGGCCAGTCGGCACGGCTAGTTGCTGATGATCAATTCGCCCACCCGCTTCGACGTCTTGCCGGTGGTGTACGTGGTGCCCACTTCCTTGAGCGCGAAGCGTCCGAAAATCCGGCGCACTTCGGGATGGTCATTCAGCGTGAGAATGAAACGGCCCCGCAGTTGGGCGAGTACGTCTGCCATCACTTCGAACTGGCCGCGCGAAAACAGCTCTTTGCCGTAGAAATGCTCGGTCCCGAAATAGGGCGGATCGAGATAGAACAGCGTGCCGGGCCGGTCCCACCGGCCGATGAAATCCTGCCAGTCGAGGCATTCGATAATCACCCCCGACAATCGCTCTGCCAGATCCTCGAGCAGAGGCACCAGCTTCGTCACGTCGAAGCGGGCGCCGATCCCGGGAGAAACCCCGAAATTCTGCCCGGTCACTTTGCCGCCGAACGCCAGGCGTTGAAGGTACAGGAATCGTGCCGCCCGCTGCAAATCAGTCAGCGCCGCCGGATCCTGTTTAGACAAGCGGATGAAGTTCGCCCGGCTACTGATCTGGAAACGGATCATTTCGGTGAAGGCAACGTAATGATGCTGCAGCACCCGAAACAGGTTCGCCACGTCCTGGTTGAAATCGTTGATGACCTCGCACTTCGGCCGCTGATCTCGGCGCAGGAAGACGCCCGCCATGCCGACGAACACTTCGGCGTAGGTTTCATGCGGTACGGCGTTTATCTCCGCCACCAACGGCTTCGCAAGGTTGCGCTTGCCACCGATCCATGCGGCGGCGGGATGCACGGGGGTGACAGCTTCAAACGTAAGGGCTTGGGGATTCGACATTTTCGTTCGCGTTCCGTAACTCCCCACCCGCCGACTCGGCAGGCGGGATGGCCCCAAGGCGGGACCGATTGGGACATGACGAATCTGCTTCGTCGGATTGGGCGTTGGCGCGCCCCGTCCCCCGCCCTTTTTCCCGACGGGGGGAAAAGTGGAATCAGGCTTTGGGCAGCGGGCGATAGTCGAGGAACGACACGGCCTCTTCACCCACGAATTCGTTCACTTCCAGGAATCGGGACATCAGCGGCAGGATTTCCAGCTGGTGAAAGATCGCCG
Organism: Novosphingobium sp.; assembly: GCA_028697875.1. Taxonomy (GTDB): domain Bacteria; phylum Pseudomonadota; class Alphaproteobacteria; order Sphingomonadales; family Sphingomonadaceae; genus Caenibius. Next base: position 3,085 of record JAQVEQ010000227.1, read on the forward strand.
CCGCCTCCGTAATGTTGCCGAAACCGGCGTTGTTGACCGGCACGATGCCGACCAGCTGGGGCGGCGTGCGATGGGCGGCAAGAACGTCGTCGCGGCTCACGTTCTTGATGTTGAGGAAATCGTCCTTCGCGGCCACTTCGCTGAAATGCTTGATCTGGATGCCATCGGGCTTCCCGCGAGGGGCATGCACAAACAGGTTCTTGAAGTTGCCCGGCCCCTTCGCATTGCGCAGGGCCTCGCGGATCGCATTGGCATCGACTTCGCTAATCGACTCCTCGTTGACGTAGAACAGGAAACCGGCGTGGCTGCCGTTGAGGTAATAGCGCCGGCGAAAGATGGTGGCCGCTTCGCCCAAGAGGGCCGACTGCAGCGATCCTATGAATTCCGGCAGGCCGTAAAGCTCCTGCGTTGGATGCTCCTGGATCAGATGATGCACCGATCCGCTGGCGAACTCATGCTCGTTGCGGGGATCCCCGATGAAGAAATACGTCCCTTCCTTCACACCCCGGCGAGTATAGCGCGACAGCGAGTGTTGCAGTTCGAGCGCGCGGCCGCTTCGCGCCGATCGGCGCTCGAGATATCCGTTCCCCATCGACACGAAGTCCAGCGCCCATTTCCGGAACTCCTGCCGGGTCAGCAGCCTGCTCGGGATGAAATGCTGGGTCAGCAGGTTGACCTTCAGCCGGATGCAGCTGCTGTGCGGCCCAGGCAGGTCGAACGCCTTCGCCAGTCCATCCATGCTGATCGGCGGCGAATACCAGCGCCCGTTGTGCCAGCTTTCGAGGTAGCTCAACGTGTCCCGCCGATCGAGGACGCTGACCGCGTCGTCCATGCGGAAGCTTTCGAACGTCATCGCCGATGCCTTGGCGGGCGCCGGTGCCTGGTGCGCTGCTACCCCCGCCGATCGGCGGCGGTTGGACTTCTTGCTCATCCCATGATCTCCACGGAGGATTTGGTGGTTTCGGACTCGCCGTCCAGCGGCTCGGCATGCAGGACGTGCATGATCGCCCAGGCGACATCGGCGTGGCCGGTATCGCCGCTACGGCTCGCGACGTAAGTGATCTGGCGGCCGGATTTGGTCGCCC
>JAQVEQ010000228.1 GCA_028697875.1 Novosphingobium sp.
GTCGCCCCCCATCAGCCGTGCGGCGGCATCGCGCATCGCGGCCAGCCGTTCGAGCCGCAATTGCAGGCGCAGGGCCAGTTCCTCGGGGCTCGGGTCTTCCTGTTCCTCGCGCGGGAGCAGCAGCGCTGACTTGAGATAGGCCAGCCACGCCGCCATGACGAGGTAATCGGCCGCCAGTTCCAGCTTCAGCGCTTCGGCCTGCTCGATATAGGCGAGATACTGGTCGACCAGCGCCAGGATCGAGATCTTCTTGAGATCGACCTTCTGCCGCCGCGCAAGGTCGAGCAGCAGGTCGAGCGGCCCTTCCCACCCGTCGAGTTCGAGATAGAGCGCCTTGTCCTCGCCCTGCGCGGGGGGGGATGCGATCCATTCGTCGCCGTCATCCGCCGGGGCGGAAGCTTCGAACAGGACGCCATCGCCGTTCACGCCGCCGCCTCCACATGGGACAGCAGGCTGTCGCGCTTGGCCAGCAGTACCGCCTGATCGCCACAGACCGGATCTGGGCTGGACCACGCCATGGCCCGTTCCAGCCGCGCGCGGCCTGCCGGATTTATCGTCGGCAGGCGTTCGGCGATCCCGGTCATGTCCGCCATTTTCGCCCAGCAGTTCAACGCCAGGTCGCAGCCCGCCGCCACCGCGCGCTCGGCCCGCTCCGGCACGGTGCCCGACAGCGCTTCCATATCGAGGTCGTCAGACAGCAACAGGCCATCGAACCCGATCCGCTTGCGGATGATCTCGCCGATCACGAAAGGCGACTGGGTGGCCGGATTGTCCGCGTCCCACGCGGTGTAAACGATATGCGCAGTCATCGCGACGGGCGCATCGGCCAAGGTGCGGAACGGCGCGAGGTCCAGTTCCAGTTCCTCCGCGCTCGCCGTCACTGCCGGCAATGCCTTGTGGCTGTCGCACAAGGCGCGGCCATGGCCGGGGATATGCTTGACCACGCCGACCACGCCGGCGCGCCCCAGCCCGTCGAGCACGGCACGGCCCAGCGCGGCGACACGCAAGGGTTCGCTGCCCAGCGCCCTGTCGCCGATCACGTCGTGCGCCCCCGGCTGGCGGACGTCGAGCAAGGGCAGGCAATCGACCGAAATGCCCGCTTCGGCAAGGTCCATGCCCAGCGCCTGGGCATTGGCACGGGCCGCCTCGACCGCACTGGCCGGGGCGATGTCGAACAGGCGGTCGAACACTTCGCCCGGCGGGAAAGGCAGCCATTCGGGCGGCTTCATCCGCGACACCCGGCCGCCTTCCTGATCGATGCAGATGAACAGGTTGTCCCGCCCGTGCAGTTCGCGCAGGGAATCGGTCAGCGCGCGCAACTGGACGCGGCTTTCGATATTGCGGCCGAAGAGAATGTAGCCTGCCGGATCGCTGTCGCGGAAAAACACCCGCTCGTCAGCGGTCAGCGTCGGTCCGGCCATCCCGAAAATCGCGGGCGTCATGCTCTCGAAACTCGCAGCAAAGCCTTACGCTGGCAAGCGCGAGGCATGCCGGACATGTGGATTACGGCTGCGAACGAACCGGTTGCAGCCCGGTCAGCGCTTCACCTGGCAGGCCGTGCCCCCCGCCTTGAGCTTGGCGCAAAGGCTGTCCGCCGACGCCGCATCGGGCGCCACCGCCTGCAGGCGATAGACAGTGCCGATATCGGCCTGTCCCTGCACGATCCGATACTTGTAGCCGTGTAGCGCCTCGTTGGCGGCATAGAGCGTGTTCCAGCCCGCCCGCGCGCTTTCCTTCGACGTATAGGCGCCGACCTGCACCCCGATCCCGCCGGTATCGGCTTCTTCCTTGCCGCCTTCGTCCTTGGCGGCCGTTTCCTTCGCGGCTTCGGCGGGCTTGGGCACTGCCGGTTCCGCAAGCTTGCCGTCGGTCGTCTCGCCTTCGCCGACCTTGAAGCTGGTATCGCCCGTCCCGGCGAATTCCTTGCCCCCCGGATTTTCCGGCTTGATCTTGTAGGGCTGTTCAGGCGCTTCGATCGTGCCGCCATCGGCCACGAGATCGGGATCCGGCCCGCGATTGGCCAGCCACCAGATCAGGCCGACGATCACCGCCAGCACGGCAAAGCCGATCAGCGCGAAACCGACCAGGCGCCCGGTATCGACGCCTTCCTCTTCGTCGTCCTCGCCCGATTCCAGCCAGGGCAGGCGTTCATCCTCGTCATCGAGGGCAAGCTGCGCGGTATTGCCCGTTTCGAGCGTTTCCGCGCGGTCTTCGCCATCGTGCTCGTGATCGCCGAACCCGTTCATGCCTACAACTCCTCGACAGCCTCCACGCCCAGCAGGGCGAGGCCGTTTTTCAACACTTGTCCGATCTGGATAGCAAGAAAAAGCCTCGCACTGGTTAACGCCGCGTCATCCACCAGAACAAAGCGTTTTCCGGGCTGATCGTTGCCAAGGTTCCAATAGGCATGGAACGCGGCGGCCAGGTCATGGAGGAAAAAGGCGATCCGATGCGGCTCGCGCGCCGCCGCCGCCGCTTCGACCGTGCGCGGGAACTGCGCGGCCAGCTTGACCAGCTCCAGCTCTTCCGCGCCGAGGCGGTCGATGGCGTCGGGTGCCGGGCCAAGCAGTTCCTCGCCCGCCTTGCGCAAGGTCGATGCGATCCGAGCATGGGCGTACTGGACGTAGAAGACCGGGTTGTCCTTGCTCGCTTCCACCACCTTGGCGAAGTCGAAGTCCATCTGCGCTTCGGGCTTGCGGGTCAGCATGGTGAAACGCACCACGTCCTTGCCCACTTCGCGCACCACGTCGGCCAGAGTGACGAACGTGCCCGCACGCTTCGACATCTTGACCGGTTCGCCATCGCGCAGGAGCTGGACCATCTGCACCAGCTTGACTTCGAACGGGATCGTGCGCCCGGCCCCTTCGGTCAGCGCGGCGACCGCGGCCTTGATCCGCTTGACCGTACCGGCATGGTCCGCGCCCCAGATATCGACCAGCGCGTCGGCCTTTTCCGCCTTCTGGAAGTGATAGGCGAGGTCGGCGCCGAAATAGGTCCAGCTACCGTCGCTCTTCTTGATCGGGCGATCCTGGTCGTCGCCGAACCGGGTGGAACGGAACAGGGGAAGCTCGACCGGCTCCCAGTCTTCCGGCGTCTTGCCCTTGGGCGCTTCGAGAATGCCGTCGTAAACGAGATCGTGCGCGCGCAGCCAGGCTTCGGCCTCGGCGGGCTTGCCGGCGGCCTGCAGTTCCGCCTCGGACGAGAAGACATCGTGATGGATGCCCAGCAGGGCGAGATCCTCGCGAATCATGCCCATCATGTCGGCCACGGCTTCCTTGCGGAACAGCGCCAGCCATTCCTCTTCCGGCGCATCGAGGAACCTGCTGCCGTAATGCGTCGCCAGCCGGTGGCCGACAGGGGCGAGATAAGCGCCGGGATAGAGCCCTTCCGGGATCGCGCCGATATCTTCGCCCAGGGCCTCGCGATAACGCATGTGGACCGAGCGGGCGAGAACGTCGACCTGCCCGCCCGCGTCGTTGATGTAGTATTCGCGGATCACATCGTGTCCGGCGAATTCGAGCAGCGCGGCCAGCGCATCGCCCACCACCGCGCCGCGGCAATGGCCCATGTGCATCGGGCCGGTCGGGTTGGCCGAGACGTATTCGACGTTGACGGTCGTCCCGCCGCCCATGGCCGAACGGCCGTAATCGGCGCCGAGCGCGGCAATGGCGGCCATTTCGCCCCGCCACGCCGCGTCCGACAGGCGCAAGTTGATGAAACCCGGCCCCGCGATTTCCGCGCCCGTCACTTCGGGCAGTTCGCCCAGCTTGGCGGCCAGCGCTTCCGCCAGCGCGCGCTGGTTGGTCTTGGCGGGCTTGGCCAGGACCATAGCCGCATTGGTGGCAAGGTCGCCGTGGCTGGGATCGCGCGGCGGCTCGACCGTGACATTGCCGCGCGGCAGGCCTGCCGGCAGCAGGCCGTCCCGTTCGAGAGCGTCGAGCGCATTGGCGACGTGGGCCGCGAAGGCGGCGTGAAGCGTAGTGATATCCGACATGGCCCGCGCGGTTAGCGGGTTTATGCCCTCGGGGAAAGGTATCCCTTAGCGGGTAACGTTATAGGCCAACTGGTCCTTGGTCAGCTGTAAGCCGACCAGCAGTTCGAAACTGGCCTTGGCGACCGCCGCCTTCACATCGGGCTGAGTCAGCGGATCGACTGCCGCATCGGC
>JAQVEQ010000229.1 GCA_028697875.1 Novosphingobium sp.
CCTTGCGCGTCTATGCACCCACGACGATCTACACGGCCATCGGCGCCATCGCGCTGGTGGTGCTGGTGCCGCTGATCCTGATGACGGTGAACCACCCGCCGGGCAATGAGACCCTGGCCCCCGAACCGGCCGAAAAGCGGACGGCGGACGGATCGTTCACGATCGCCCAACTGCTGTCCCGCCCGCGGTTCTGGGCGCTGTGCCTGGCGGCTATCGCGAGCATGACCAGTTCGGTCCTGCTGGGCTCTCTGCTGGTTCCCATGGGCATGTCCTGGGGCTTCACCCGGCCCGAGGCGGCTCTGCTGCAGTCGATCATGTCGCTTGTCGGCATCGTCGGCTCGGTCCTGTTCGGCTGGGTTGCGGACAAGCTGGGCGGGGGGCGTTCGCTGGCGCTGATCGGTTTCAACTGCATGGTCCTGTGGCTGATCCTTTTGCAGCACCCGTCCTTCGTGGTGGCTGCGGTGGCGATCGGCCTGATCGGCATGCACGGCGCGGGCGCGATCCCGACGCTGGGGCGCGGGCTTTCCGATACCTTCGGACAAGCGAGCTACAGCCGCGGCTTCGGGCTCAACACGCTGATCGGCCTGCCGTTCATCGCGCTTGCGGTGGTCGGATCGGCCCGGGTGTTCTCGACGACCGGCAGTTACGACTTGGCGATCGGGGCAATTGCGGCCTTCTTCGTCGCGGCCATCGTGCTCGGCCTCTACGGCGCGACCGGACCCAAGGTGGAAGGGCCCGCCGCCGCGCCGGCCTGACCGCGCCAACACATCGGCCACTCTATCCGCGTTGTGCGGTCGCCTTGGGCTGACCCAGGACCGGATAGCCGTGGCCGTCGGGAATGGCGATCCATTCGCTGTCGCCGCGCTGTTCGGTGAAGGAGTGGACGCGCGATACGGGATGGGTGGCGACATCCGCCAGCGCATCGGCAAAGCTTGCGTACTGCGCCAGCCGCTCCAGGTTGCGGCGGGTCGGGAAAATCACGCTGATCTCGCCGCGTTCGGCCATCTCGAGGGCGCCCGCGGCGCTGGTCCAGAACAAGTGCGTGTTTTCGGTCTCGTCGACCATGACATCGACTTCGCCGGTGCCGATGTCGGTGATGAAGAAGCGCGTGTCGAAGGCGTTTTCCCACAACGGGCACCAGTGGGCGTAGAAGGTCAGGTGCTCGGGCACCAGTTCCCAGCCGAAGCGGTCCAGCACGGGGGCCAGCTCGCCGATTTCGAGCAGCATGCGCCGGGCGGCCTTGGCGTCGGTCACGCTGACAGGTGCGCGCGTGGCGATCATCAGCCCCGATTCTTCCAGCGTCTCGCGGATGCCGGCGATGCGCGCGGCGGCGATTTCCTCAGGCTCTCGAGGGAGGAGGCGGCGCGCCAGTTCGCGGTCGGCCGGATCGACGCGGCCGCCGGGAAACACCGCCGCGCCGCCGGCAAAACGCATCTCGCGCGAACGCTGCAGCATCAGCAGTTCGGGGGCCGTGCCCAAGCGCGGCTTGCGAAAGATCACGACGGTGGCGGCGGGGATTACACGGGGCGCGCCGGCGGGCATCGGCTGGTCTGAAGGAGCTGTCACCTGCATGTCATGGGCTCTTGCCCGTCGTTCGCCTGCAGGCAAGCGGAAAAACAGGGCCGCTGCCGGCAAGCTGTTGTCGGAACGCTTTACAAACCGGCGCCTGCGGGAAGCGATGACGGTCGATGACGTGGCGGAAATCGGCGATAAATCGATTTTGGCACGGTCCGTGCTTATATCTTTCCGTACCCCAAAGTGGTCTCGTATAGAGGCGGGGCCGATTAGTCTCCCGGCCCCGCCTCCCCGAGCTTCTCCCCGGACATCGCAAAACTTGCCGCAGACCGCGCGAAGCCGCGTCCACGGCGCGCAGGCATGAAAAAACCCGGAAAGGCCATTTGCCGTTCCGGGTTTTTCGATGCGTTCGGTCTTGTCGGAGGCTTAGCCCTGGGCGGCGATCCCCGCGTCGGACATGAGCTGGTGCAGCTCGCCTGCCTCGAACATTTCCATCATGATGTCGCTGCCGCCCACGAATTCGCCCTTCACATAGAGCTGGGGGATCGTCGGCCATTCCGAAAAGGCCTTGATGCCCTGGCGGATGTCCATGTCCTGCAGCACGTCGACGCTCTCGTAGGGTACGCCGAGGTGTTCGAGGATCGCGATCGCCCGGCTGGAAAAGCCGCACTGGGGAAACAGCGGGGTTCCCTTCATGAACAGGACGATGTCGTTCTTGTTTACAATCTCGCCGATACGGGCGTTGACGTCGGACATGGATGGGGGCCTTCTTCGGTGTTCCTGACGCTCAGTTGGGTACGGCGGTCGTCAGTTGCAAGGCATGCAGTTCGCCGCCCATGCGTCCGCCCAGCGCCTCGTAGACCATTTTGTGCTGGGCCACGCGCGGCTTTCCGGCAAATGCGGCCGAGACGACATGCGCGGCGTAATGGTCTCCGTCCCCGGCAAGGTCGGTGATCGATACCTGCGCGTCGGGCAGGGCGGCGCGGATCAGGGCTTCGATCTCGTTGGCGGGCATCGCCATGACGGGTCTCCGGAACGCGAAAGGGGGCCAGTTGCGCCGGCCCCGGTGTGGGCGGGGTGAGGCCTCAGGCTTCGCCGAGGAAAGCGCGGCGGGCTTCGACCTGCTTGGCTTCGAGCGCGGCGCGCACTTCGCTTTCGCTGGTCTCGACGCCGGCGGCGGTCAGGTCGCCCAGCAGCTTGCGGATCACGTCCTCGTCGCCCGCTTCCTCGAAGTCGGCCTGGACAACGGCCTTGGCATAGGCCTCGGTTTCCGCGTGGGACAGCTTCATGCGCTCGGCAGCCCATTCGCCGACAAGGCGATTGCGGCGGGCCTGAATGCGGAACTGGGTATCGGAGTCGTGCGCGAATTTGGCTTCTTCGGCGCGCTCACGGTCCTGAAAACTCGTCATCGGAAGTCCTCGAATGAATAGATCCCAGGCAATCTGGGCCCTTAGTTTGATGAAAGGCGATACGGCGCGCCTTGTTCCGGTTCAATCCCGATTCGCAACTATACCGTCCGCAATCGCTGTTGCGGAGCGTAAAGTCGGTGCGAAAACGGCCTGTCCCCGATCAATCGACCGTCGCGAGCGTCCGCGCGAGGAAGGGCAGCTGCGCCTTCGCCCTGGCTTCGTAGGCACTGATCGTCTCGCCCTGCGCCATGGTCAGGCCCACTTCGTCGAGGCCGTTTTCAAGGCAGTGCTTGCGAAACGGATCGATGTCGAAGGGGAAACGGTCCTGGAACGGCGTCGTCACCGACTGGGTTTCCAGATCGATGTCGATCGGGTCGGTCTTCGCGACTTCCATCAGCCGGTCGATCGCCTCCTGAGGCAGCGCGACGGTGAGGATGCCGTTCTTGAAGGCATTGCCCGAGAAGATGTCGGAAAAGCTCGGCGCGATCACGCACTTCACGCCCATGTCGAGCAGGGCCCATGCCGCGTGTTCACGGCTCGATCCGCAGCCGAAGTTGTCGCCCGCGATCAGGATCGGCGCGCCTGCGTAATCGGGGGCGGTAAAGACGTTGCCCGGCTCTTTCTTGACCGCCTCGAACGCGCCCTTGCCCAGACCCTCGCGGGTGATGGTCTTGAGCCAGTGGGCGGGGATGATGACGTCGGTGTCGACGTTCTTGCGGCCGAAGGGAATGGCACGGCCGGCCACGTGGTTGATCGGTTCCATCAATCGGTCTCGGGTGCGTCCTCGGGGTGGGGCGGCGGCGTATCGGCCGCATTGCGCGCCTTGCGGCGCTTCACGAAAAGCAGGGCGGCGGCAATCGCGGCCGATCCGATGGCGGCACCGGCGGCGAGGGCGGCCTTGCCGGCCAGCGAGGTGTCTTCAGGTTCGTCTGCCATGCTCGTTATCCTACCAGTTCGCGCACGTCTGTCAGCTTGCCGGTGACCGCGGCGGCGGCGGCCATGGCCGGGCTCATGAGGTGGGTGCGGCTGCCGGGGCCCTGGCGGCCGGTGAAGTTGCGGTTGCTGGTGGATGCGCAGCGCTCGCCCGCCGGCACCTTGTCCGGATTCATCGCAAGGCAGGCCGAACAGCCCGGCTCGCGCCATTCAAGCCCGGCATCGGTGATGATCTTGTCGAGACCCTCGGCCTCGGCCTGGGCCTTGACGAGGCCGGAGCCGGGCACGACGATCGCCC
>JAQVEQ010000230.1 GCA_028697875.1 Novosphingobium sp.
TGAGCGAACCGTCGAAGCAACATGGAAACGCATCGGCAAGCTGCTCGATCACTTCCCGCCCGCCGAATGTGCAAACTACATCCGGGGCGCAGGTTACGCATCAATATGAAACGGAAAGACTCTAGGATTGGCCCGGCTCTTTCCCATCGTCGCGGCCGCGAGACTTGACCGGCAATTTTTCCCGCAAGGAAGTGTCAAGTCACCGTTTTACGATCAAGTAATTGAAAATGTGGAATAATTCCCGCACTACACAGCTTGACACGCTGTCAATTGTGTCAAGCTGTGCAGAGCCGGAAGACGGCAGTGCCTAGTCCGCCGCCGCTTCCTTCTTCGCTGCGGGCTTCTTCTTGGCAGGCGCCTTTTTCTTGGCCGGGGCCTTCTTCGCGCCTTTCTTCTTGGCCGGTCCCTTGGCCGCGCGGGCGTCGATCAGTTCGATCGCCTGCTGCTCGGTCACGTCCTCGGGCTTCACGTCCTTCGGGATCGTCGCGTTGGTCGTGCCGTCGGTGACGTAAGGGCCATAGCGCCCCGGCATGACCTTGATTTCCCCGCCACTGGTCGGATGGGCGCCCAGGGTCTTGATCGGCTCGGCCTTGGCCCTGCCCCCGCCGCTCTTGCGATTGGCGGCTTCGGCCAGCAGCGCGACCGCCGCGTTCATGCCGGTTTCGAAGACTTCGCGCGTTCCTCCGAGCTTGGCGTACTTGCCGTCATGGGCAAGATAGGGCCCGTAACGCCCGATGCTGGCCGTGATCGGCTTGCCGCTTTCCGGATGGGTGCCCACCTCGCGCGGGAGGCTGAGCAGTTTCAGCGCCCAGTCCAGATCGAAATCGGGCAGGTCCTTGGGGATGGAAGCGCGCTTGGCCTCCTTGCCTTCGCCCACCTGGACGTAAGGCCCGAAACGGCCCGACTTGCGCGTGACGTCGAGGCCCGTTTCCGGGTCCTTGCCCATCACGCCGTCGTCCTCGCTGCCGCCCTCGTCGCCGCCCGGCTGCGCGAAGCGGCGGGTATATTTGCACTCGGGGTAATTCGAACAGGCGACGAACGCACCGTAACGCCCGCCGCGCAGCGCCAGGCGGCCATCGCCGCACTGCGGGCACTTGCGCGGGTCCGAACCGTCTTCCTTCGGCGGGAAGAGATAGTCGGACAGGAACTCGTCCAGCACTTCGGTCACTTCCGAAGGCTTGCGCTCCATCACTTCGTCGGACTTGGGCTTGAAGTCCTTCCAGAACGCGGCGAGCACTTCCTTCCACGCGGCCCGCCCGCCGGAGACGTCGTCCAGCTCGTCCTCCATCCCGGCAGTGAAGTCGTAAGCCACGTAACGGGGGAAGAAGCGTTCGAGAAATGCCGTCAGGAGGCGTCCCGATTCCTCTGCAAAGAAACGGTTTTTCTCGGTCCGGACGTAATTGCGATCCTTCAGCACCTGGATCGTCGAAGCGTAAGTGGAAGGCCGCCCGATGCCGAGCTCCTCCAGCCGCTTGACCAGGCTCGCTTCCGAAAAGCGCGGCGGCGGCTGGGTGAAGTGCTGCGTCGCCTCGACCGCCTTCTTGGCCGGGCAATCGCCCTTGTGCATCACCGGCAGCAGGCCTTCGTCGTCGTCCTCGCTCTTCTGGTCGCGGCCTTCCTCGTAAACCGCGAGGAAGCCGGGGAACTTGACCACCTGGCCGGTGGCGCGCAGTTCGTGCCGTCCGGTCGGGTCGCGCAGGGTCACAGTCGTCCGCTCGAGACTGGCGGACGCCATCTGGCTCGCCATCGCGCGCTTGAAGATCAGATCGTAGAGCTTGGCCTCGTCCCCCGAACCGGCGCGGTCGCGGGAAAAATCGGTCGGCCGGATCGCCTCGTGGGCTTCCTGCGCGTTCTTGGCCTTGGTCTCGTAGTGGCGCGGCTTTTCGGGGAGGTAATGGCCCGAATAGCGTTCGCTGATCGCCTTGCGCGCGGCGGAAATGGCGCTGCCGTCCATCTGCACGCCGTCGGTACGCATGTAAGTGATCGCGCCCGCCTCGTAGAGGTTCTGCGCGCACCGCATGGTGTGACTGGCCGAATAGCCGAGCTTGCGCGCGGCCTCCTGCTGCAAGGTGGACGTGGTGAACGGCGGCGCCGGATTGCGCTTGAGCGGCCTGGTCTCGATATCCTCGATCGTGAAGCGCCCGGCTTCCACCGCCGCCTTGGCGCGGTTGGCGATGCCTTCCTCGCCCAGCGACATCTTGTCGAGCTTGTCGCCGTCGAACTTGACCAACCGGGCGTCGAATTCCGTCCCGTCATGCTCCAGCCGGGCGGCGACCTGCCAGTATTCCTGCGGGCGGAATGCCTCGATCTCGCGCTCGCGGTCGACGATCAGCCGCAGGGCGACCGACTGCACGCGGCCCGCGCTCTTGGCGCCGGGCAGCTTGCGCCACAGCACAGGCGACAGGGTGAAGCCGAACAGGTAATCGAGCGCGCGGCGGGCGAGATAGGCGTCGATCAGGTCGTGGTCGAGCTGGCGCGGATGTTGCATCGCGTCCGTCACGGCCTGCTTGGTGATCGCGTTGAAGGTCACCCGTTCGACCTCTTTCGGCAGCGCCTTGCGCTTGGCCAGCAGGTCCTGGACGTGCCAGCTGATCGCTTCCCCTTCGCGATCGGGGTCGGTGGCGAGGATCAGGCGGTCGGCCTGCTTGGCCGCATCGGCGATTTCCTTCACCCGCTTGGTCTTGTCGCGATAGGTTTCCCAATCCATCGCGAAATCCTCGTCCGGGCGGACCGATCCGTCCTTCGGCGGCAAGTCGCGGACATGGCCGTAGGAAGCCAGGACCTTGTAGTCCTTGCCCAGGTATTTTTCGATGGTCTTCGCCTTGGCCGGCGACTCAACGATGACAAGTTGCATTGCGGTGTTCGAACTTCCCTACGCGTATACGTACGCACGAAGGTGGGGGCGCGGCGGCAACCGCGTCAACCCGGTTTGATCGGGCCACGACCGAAATCCCTAACTGGGCGGCCACAGCTCGCGCGGCATCAGGAACAGGTCGGTATCGGCAGTCTTCACCCCGGCGGCCGTGAGCATGGCGTGAACCTGGCCGCGATGGTGGGTCTGGTGGTTGAATACGTGATGCAAGGTCACGCCCAGCGGCGCTTCCATGTCGCGGTTCAGTGCCCCGCTGAACCACTCGAGCTGTCCTTCCACGATGCCGGGGGCAAAGCCGTCGGCCCACGACACGATCACGTCGTCCAACGCCCGGCGCAGTTCGCACAGGTCCTCCCAATCCTCCACGAACGCGCCGCTTCCGGCCAGCGGGCAGTCTGGCGAAGCGGCCTGTCCGAGGCGCGAAAGCCACATCCGGTCCCCCCAGTAGAGATGCGACAGCGTGCTGTGAATCGAGCTCCAGAAGGCGCCCCGATCCGCCCGGCGCGCAATGTCGTCCAGAGTTCCGGCAGCATCGTACAAGGCCGCGTTCTGCCAGCGGTTGTAACGCGAAACGACACGCAGGTAGCTGTCCGTAATCATCGGGCATCCTCCAGGCTCACACGCCCGCCGGCATGACGGATCAGCCGCCCGGCGATTTCCAGTTCCAGCAGCGCGAGATGGACCGCGGACGGGCTTTCCCCGCTCTGGCGGATCAGTTCGTCGACCGCCACCGGGGCGGGCGACAGCAGGGCGGCGATATCGGCGGGATCGTCGGCCAGTTCCTCGCCCCAGTCGAACAGGGCAGGCCCGGCTTCCCGGAACGTCGAATGGGGATTGCCGTCGAACCCGGTGACGAGTTCCACCACATCCTCCGGCGACTGGACCAGGATGGCCCCGTCGCGGATCAGCTGGTTGCACCCGTGGGAACGCGGCTCCAGCGGCGAACCGGGGATCGCCATGACCTCGCGCCCCGCCTCCCCCGCAAGCCGCGCGGTGATGAGCGAGCCGGACTTCGGCGCGGCTTCCACCACCAGCGTTCCCGCCGCCAGCCCGGCGATGATGCGGTTGCGGCTGGGGAAATGGCTGCCGCGCGGTTCGGTCCCCGGAGGCTGTTCGGCGACCAGCAGGCCCTGCTGGGCGATCTCCTCCTGCAACCCGGCATGTTGCGGCGGATAGGCGATGTCGATCCCGCTGGCGATCACTCCGCTCGTCGCGGGCAGGCTGCCGCGATGGGCTGCCCCGTCGCTCCCCCGCGCCATGCCGGAAGCCCCGACCAGGCC
>JAQVEQ010000231.1 GCA_028697875.1 Novosphingobium sp.
GCGCGCGGTGTCTCGTCGCGGTGTCCGTTTGCATTCCGTCATCGGCGTACCTAGCTTTGCCCAAGAGCCGGAATTCCGGCGAGAGGCAGGGAGTGCGCGCACGACGGATGCGGAAGCCGCAGTGAAGGACAAGTCGGTCAGGTTGCAGGTCGCCGCCGCGCGGCAGGAAGAAAGCGGCCAAGGCATCGCACGCATGCCGAAATCCGCCTTTGCCGCCCTGGGCGTGACCGAAGGCGACGTGGTCGAGATCACCGGCAAGCGCATGACCGCGGCGATCGCCGTTCCGGCCTATCACGAGGACCAGGAACTCGATGTCGTCCGGCTGGATGGCCTGCAGCGCGGCAATGCGGAGATCGGTTCCGGCGAACACGTCACGATTCGGAAAGGCGAATCGCGCCCCGCGACGCGGGTGGTCTTCGCCCCGGCCCAGCGGGAAATGCGCCTGCAAGGGCCGACTCATGCGCTGAAGCGCAATTTCTTCCGCAAGCCGCTGGTCGCGGGCGACCTTGTCGCGACGACCGGGCAGCAGCCGGTGACCGACATGCCGCCGGAAGTGCGGCGCATGTTCAACGCGCCCGCCTATGCGCTGACGCAGATCCGTCTCCAGGTTGTTTCCACCGCCCCCAAGGGCATCGTCCATATCGACGAGGATACCGAAGTCGAGCTGCGCGCCGAATTCGAGGAACCGCGCGACGGCCGCGGCACGGTCAATTACGACGATGTCGGCGGCATGAGCGACACGATTCGCCAGTTGCGCGAAATGGTCGAGTTGCCGCTGCGCTATCCCGAACTTTTCACCCGTCTCGGTGTCGATCCGCCCAAGGGCGTGCTGCTCCACGGCCCGCCGGGTACCGGCAAGACGCGGCTGGCGCAGGCCGTCGCCAACGAGAGCGATGCCGAGTTCTTCATCATCAACGGCCCCGAAATCATGGGCTCGGGCTATGGCGAGAGCGAGAAGAGCCTGCGCGAAGTGTTCGAGGAAGCGGGGCGGGTGGCCCCGTCGATCGTCTTCATCGACGAGATCGATTCGATCGCGCCCAAGCGCAGCCAGGTGTCGGGCGAGGCGGAAAAGCGCCTTGTCGCGCAATTGCTGACCCTGATGGACGGGCTCGATGCGCGCAGCAACCTGGTGGTGATCGCCGCGACCAACCGGCCCGACGCGATCGACGAGGCCCTGCGCCGCCCCGGCCGGTTCGACCGCGAGATCGTGATCGGCGTGCCCGACGAATCGGGCCGGCGCGAAATCCTCGCCATCCACACGCGCGGCATGCCGCTGGGCAAGGGGGTCGATCTGAAGGAACTGGCGCGCACGACGCACGGCTTCGTCGGCGCGGACATTGCCGCGCTGACCCGCGAGGCCGCGATCGAGGCCGTCCGCCGGATCATGCCCAAGCTCGATCTGGAGGCGCAGACCGTGCCGCCCGAAGTGCTGGAGGAGCTGTGCGTCGAACGGGACGACTTCGTCGCCGCGCTCAAGCGTGTCCAGCCGAGCGCCATGCGCGAAGTGATGGTCGAACTGCCCAATGTTGGCTGGTCCGACATCGGCGGCCTGGGCGAGGCGCAGGACAAGCTCAAGGAAGGCGTCGAACTGCCCTTGCGCAATCCGCAGGCTTTCCGGCGGCTGGGTATCCGCCCGGCCAAGGGGTTCCTGCTCTATGGCCCGCCCGGTACCGGCAAGACCCTGCTGGCCAAGGCGGTCGCGAAAGAGGCGGAAGCCAATTTCATCTCGATCAAGAGCTCGGACCTGCTGAGCAAGTGGTACGGCGAGAGCGAGCAGCAGATCAGCCGTCTCTTCGCCCGCGCCCGCCAGGTCGCGCCTTGCGTGGTCTTCATCGACGAGATCGACAGTCTCGTGCCCGCGCGTGGATCGGGCGATGCCGAGCCGCAAGTGACGGCCCGCGTGGTCAACACGATCCTGGCCGAGATGGACGGGCTGGAAGACCTGCAATCGGTCGTCGTGATCGGTGCGACCAACCGCCCGACGCTGGTCGATCCCGCCTTGTTGCGGCCGGGCCGGTTCGACGAACTGGTCTACGTCGGCACGCCGGACGAGGCGGGGCGGCAACATATCCTCAAGATCCATACCCGCGACATGCCGCTGGCTGGGGATGTCGATCTTGCCGCCGTTGCGAAGCAGACCGAACGCTTCACCGGTGCGGACCTGGAGGATGTCGTGCGCCGGGCCGGCCTGGTCGCGCTCCGCCGCGGGGGCGAAAACGCCGATTCGGTCCTGGCGGAGGATTTCGTCAAGGCGCTGGAGGATTCACGCGCCACGGTGACGGCCGCGATGGAAGCCGAATATGGCAAGATGAAAGGCGAATTGAAAAAGCGCGCGGCCGAAGTCCGTCCGATCGGCTTCATCCACGAAGGCATGGTCGAACCGACTCGCAACAGGAAACACGACTAGGCCGGCTTGCGGTCCCGCCTCCGGGCGGGGCCGTCAGGCCTCAGTTTTCCGCCGGGGGCGCGGCCACTACCGGCACGCCTTTCGCCTCGACCCGCTGGCGCACCACGGCGCCGGGCTGGTTCTCGCGCAGCCAGGCAAGGATGCGTTCGCGAATGTCGCAGCGCAGGTCGAAGGCCTGCGAGGCATCCTTGGCGCTCATCAGCAGGCGGATTTCGATCGAAGTCGGCGAGGTGTCGGTCACCTGCAGCTTGTTCACCCGGCCGTCCCACAGGGCGTGATCCTTGACCTGCCGTTCGAATTCGGCGCGCAAGGGGCCAAGGTCGGTCATCGGGTCGAGATGGAGGAAGACCGGGGCCAGCAGCTCGGCGCCTTCGCGGGTCCAGTTCTGGAACGTTTCCTCGAGGAACTTGGTCGTCGGCACGACCAGGCGCCGTTCGTCCCAGGTGCGGACGATGACATAGGTCGTGCGGATATCCTCGATCCGGCCCCATTCGCCGTCGATGATGACCACGTCGTCGATGCTGATCGGTTCGGTCAGCGCCATCTGGAACCCGGCGATCAGCGATTTGAGCGCGGGCTGCGCGGCGGCGCCGACGGCCAGGCCCGCAAGCCCGGCGGAAGCCATCAGAGTGACGCCGATGTCGCGCACTCCGGGGACCGACAGCAGCATCAGTCCGATCGTGACGAAAATGATGATGAAGCTGGCGATGCGCGACAGGATCGCCAGCCGGGTGCGCCGCCTGCGGGTATCGCGGGTGTCGGGATGCGCCGCGGTAATGTGTATTTCCGTGGCGTTGACCAGCGCGTGGAAGATGGCGAGCACGATCCAGCCGACCAGCGCGGGCATGACGAAGCCCGCGACGCGTTCCCACACATGCTCGAGCGCGGGCGTCTCGCGGGCGGCCAACACGATGGCGAGGGCGACCATGGCATAGCGGCTGGGCCGGGCGAGCTTGGCGACCACCATGTCGTCGGCCGGACTTTCGCTCGCGCTGGCAAGGCGGCGCAGGATACGGAAGACGATATGATGGGCCGCCAGCGCGACGACCACGGCAACCAGGCCGGCTACCGCGGCGCCCCACAGCAGTTCGACCCAATGGGGTATCTGGGCGGAAATCACGTTCGGGAAATCGGACATGTCCGTGACCTACGGCCCCGTACCCGCATGTTCAAGGGCAGGCTCCGGGGATGGGACGGATCAGGTGAGCGGAAATTCGATCCGCACCCGGCATCCTTCCGGCGGAAAAGTCCGCTCGATCGCCCCTTGCAGCTGCCGCGCCGAACTTTCCATCAGCATGCTGCCGAAGCCCTTGCGGTCGCCCGGGGAGCACCCGCGCGGGCAGTGTTCCCGCCAATCGAGGGCGAGGCGGCGGCTGTTGTCCCCGTCCCCTTCCTCCACGCTCCAGCGGATCGTCAGCGCGCCGTCCTGGCTCCAGGCGCCGTACTTGACGGCATTGGTGGCCAGTTCGTGCAGGACAAGGCCGAGCGGCTGAACCTTGGCTGCCGGCAGCGGCACCGGCGGACCTTCGATCGAACAGTTCGCATGCTCCGACCGGTGCGGGGCGAGTGTCGTTTCGACCAGCGCCGCGAGATCCGCGACCGGCCGGTTCGCCGCGCCCTGCGTCACCTCGTGCGCGATCAGCAGGGCCTGGATGCGCTGGGCGATGCTGTCGGTCACGTCCGTGGCTTCCGGGGCGTTGCGGGCGCTCAGCCGGACAATGGCGAGAATCACGGCGAACAG
>JAQVEQ010000037.1 GCA_028697875.1 Novosphingobium sp.
TAATGGAGCAGCCGCAGGACTGAATTGCCGATGTCGGTCACCGGACCGAACCAGTCCGCCGGGAGCCCGAGGTGGAGCGCGATGCGCGCGAGAATCGTGCGCCCGACCCTGTCCATTTCGGCGAACAGGGCGCGGAAGGTTCCGGCAAAGCCTTCCGGCCTTTCAGGCCACACGTTCGGCGGCATGGACGGGCCGAGCAGGGGATGGCCGGCAGGCAGATCGCGTCCGATATGCCAGAATTCCTTGAGGTCGCTCACGCTCGCGCCCTTGGCGGTTTCGCTGCCGAAAGGGGTGTAGCCCCGGGCCCCGGCCTCACCGGGCGCGTGGTAGCGGCGTTTTTCCGCCTCGGGCAGGGCGAAGAAGGCCCGCGTCAGGTCCCAGCCGCGGGCGACGAGGGCTTCGTCCAGCCCATGGTCCCGCACCATCGCGAAGCCGAAGCGTTCGAAGCTTTCGCCGATCCGGCGGGCAAATTCCTGCGGTTCGCCGGCAAGCGAGAGGATGGGGAGAGTTTCGAGCGTCATGTGGCCGTGGGCGCTGTTTGGAGTTAAGGCGCGTCCCTATCGCGAAACGGGAGCATATGCATGAGCAAAAGCTATTGGCTGATGAAATCGGAACCCGACGCCTATAGCTGGGACGATCTGGTGGCCGAGGGCGAAGGCACCTGGGACGGCGTGCGCAACCATCGTGCGGCCAACAACCTGCGCGCGATGAAGGTTGGCGACCAGGCGTTCTTCTACCATTCGAATATCGGCAAGGAGATCGTCGGTATCGTCGAAATCAGCGTGGAGGGCATTGCCGACCCGACCGATCCCGAAGGCAAGTGGGCGGCGGTGAAAGTAAAGCCCGTGCGCAAGCTGGCGCAGCCGGTGACGCTCAAGGCGGTTAAGGCCAATCCCGCACTGGCCGGGATGGAACTGGTCCGCCTGTCGCGCCTCTCGGTCGCTGCGGTGCGTCCGGAAGAGTGGCGCGAAGTGCTGGCGATGGCCGGAGAATAGGGCCTGCTTCCCGCCAGTTATGGTTAAGGGGACGGGTTAATGTTCCATCCTGCTACAGTGGACTAATCCGGCCCGGACTGCTCTTCCCTGTGGTTAAGATCAGGTTACCATCGGGGGCATGAGGCGCTCCCTTGTTCTGACCGACGAATCGGCCCGGCACCCGTTCCTGGCATCGCTTCCGCCGCATGTCCGCCGCGTTTGCGCCCCTTCCGTGCGCCAGCCGCGGCGATGGGCGCTTTCATTCGGCGACTTGCGCCATTTCATGATGGCCTACTGCGCGAGCTTCCTCGCCGTCAGCGTCTTCATCTACTGATCCCTAGCGGGACGGCGTGTCCGGGCAGGCGGTGGCGCATTCCGCGCGGTACAGCACGCGGCCGAACCAGGCCGAAACCAGGCACATGGCGGCGCTCAGCAGCAGCTGGTTGGCAATGGCCACGCCCATGGCGCTGAGCGACACGGCCAATACCGCCCCCGCCACCATGGCGCCCGAATTGACGATATTGTTCGCCGCGATGGTCCGTGCCGCCTGGGACGGATCGACCCGTGTTGTCAGGAAGGCATAGAGCGGCACGACGAACATCCCGCCGGACACCGCGATGCCGAGTAGAGTCAGCAGCAGGGGGATGGCGAGCGGTTGCGCGATGAATTCGCCCACGCTCAGGAGATGTCCGCCCGTGGGGATGACCCATGCCTGGCACACGAGGTGGAAAGCGACGACGAACAGCCCCATGACGAGCACCGATGCCGGGGCATACCGTGCCGAGACGTCGCCTTTCAGCAAGGCGTTGATCGACATGGAACCGATCGCCACCCCGACCGAGAAGATCACCAGGAACAGGCTGGCCACTTCCTTGCTGGCCATCAGGACGTTCTTGGCGAGCGGAGGGAACTGGATGAACAGCACCGCGCCGATGGTCCAGAAGACGCTGATCGCAAGTATCGCGTAGTAGACGCAGCGTTCGTGCATCGTGTTGCGCACCAACGCGATGGAGGCGCGGATTACATGGTGGTCGAGCGGTTGCGCCTCGCTGAGCGGGGGGGCAGGGGGCACGGCCCGGCTGGTGACGTAGCCGGTCAAGGCCGTGACGACGACCATGCCGGCGGCCCATTCGACCGGGATCCAACCGGCGAGAATCGTACCGGCCAGCACTGCCATATAAGTGCCGGCTTCGACCAGGCCGGTGCCGGCCAGCACTTCCTCTTTCCGGAGATGCTGCGGCAGGATCGCGTACTTGATCGGCCCGAAGAAGGTCGAATGGATGCCCATGGCGAACAGCGCCAGCAGCATCAGGGGGATCGCCAGCGTGCCTGTCATCACGCCTTTCCAGGCCAGCAGCAGGCCGGTCGCCCCGCACAGCATGATGAGGATCTCGCAGGCCTTGATGACACGGATGATCCGCGCCTTGTCGCGCATGTCGGCCAGTTGTCCGGAGAGGGCGGAGAGGACGAAGAACGGCAGGATGAACACGGCCGAGGCGATGGCGCTGAACTTCGCTTCCGCCGCCTCGGAATTGTAGACGCTGTACACCACGAACAGCACCATGGCGTTCTTGTACAGGTTGTCGTTGAAGGCGTTGAGCAGTTGCGTGACGAACAGTGGCAGGAAGCGCCGCCGGCGCAGGAGATGCGTCGATGTTGTCATGATTGCTAAACGGACCCTCTTACCTCGCAGGCGACCCTAGCGGCTGGTCGGCGTGCGGCAAGTGCTATCGGCGCTTTTTTGCTGCGGCGTTAACGGCTATGCGCGATTGTCATGTTGACGCTGCCGAACATCCTCACCCTGTCCCGCATCCTGGCTGTGCCGCTGCTCGCCTTCCTGCTGTGGTGGCCGGATTGGGAACTCGGTTACGGTCTGGCCTTCGGGCTTTACTGCCTGATGGGGATTACCGACTATTTCGACGGGCTGCTCGCACGGTCGAGTGGGACGGTTTCGAAGCTCGGCATTTTCCTCGATCCGATCGCGGACAAGATCATGGTCGCGGCCGTCATCCTGGTGCTGACGGCGCAGGGCGTGCTGCGCGGGCCCTATGTCGGCGACATGCACGTGATCGCGGGGCTGGTGATCCTGATCCGCGAGATTGCCGTGTCGGGCCTGCGGGAATTCCTGGGCGGGCTGCAGGTTTCCGTTCCCGTGTCGCAGCTCGCCAAGTGGAAGACGGCCTTCCAGCTGATCGCCCTGGGGGCGCTGATCCTGGGCAAGGCGCTGCCGGGATGGAATATCGCACTGGCCGGCCTCGAAATGAACCTGCCGCATACGGTGGGCCTTGCGACGCTGTGGGCGGCGGCGATCCTGACGCTGGTGACGGGCTGGGATTACCTGCGCGTCGGCTTGAAGCACATGGATTGATTCGGGGATCGAGCCTGGGATTGAACCGGGCCGCCTAGCCGGACGCCTTCTCGAAGCGCAGGATACCCGCGATCCGCACCTTTCCGTCATTGTCGCGCGGGTGGGCGGTCCCGTCCAGGACCACGACCTCTTCGAAATCGAAAGGGCTCAGCCCTTCGAGGCAGGCCACGTTGACGCCGTACTGGTTGGGGTTCGAGCGGCGTTGATGATGGGTGTAGATCCCGCACTTCGAACAGAAATAGTGCCGCGCCTGACCGGTGCCGAAACGGTATTCGGTCAGCGCCTCCTCGCCTGCGGTGACCACCAAGCCGCCCAGCTCGGCGGAAACCGCGACCGCGCCGCGCATCCGGCAGTAAGAACAGGTGCATCGCCGCGCCGTGTTCAGGCCGTCGGAAAGGTGGACATGGAAGCGCACTGTGCCGCAGTGGCAAGCCCCGTCGATCTCGGCGATGTCGCGGTCCATTCAGCCGTCCCTGAGTTCGTCCGCGAGCATCTGGAATTCATCGCTGCGGGGTGAATTCTTGCGCCAGACCAGCGCGATCTCGCGGCTGGCGCTTTTCGATTTCAAGGGCCGCGCGACGACTTCCGTGCCGTTGAGGATGCCCGCGTCCAGCGCCATTTTCGGCACGATGGTAAGGCCGAGGCCATTATCGACCATCTGCACCAGGGTGTGCAGGCTGGTGCCGATCATAGTGGCGCTGGCGCGCAGTTCCGGGCGGTTGCAGGCGGCCAGCGCATGTTCCTTGAGGCAGTGGCCGTCTTCCAGCAGCAGCAGGCGCCCCTCGTCGATCATCGTGGGCGGGATTTCGTCCGGCGGGTTGCGCGGGTCGTCCTTGGGAAAGGCGACATAGAGCGCATCGTCGCAGATCTTGGCCGTTTCGACTTCGCCCGTGGCGAAGGGCAGGGCCAGCAGCACGCAGTCGGCCCGCCCGTGGTGGAGCGATTCGATCGCGTCGGCACTGGTTTCCTCGCGCAGGAACAGCTTGAGTTGCGGGCGTTCCTTGCGCAGGCGAGGCAGGATGCGCGGCAGCAGGAAGGGCGCGATCGTGGGGATTACGCTCATTCTCAATTCGCCTGCGAGCGGCTGCCCGGCCGACTGGACCAGTTCGGACAGCTCTTCCGCCTCGCGCAGCAGACGGTGCGCCTTTGCGACCACGGCATTGCCGAGCGGAGTGAAGCGCACCACGCGCCGGCTGCGTTCGACCAGAGTCACGCCGAGCAGCGATTCCAGTTCGCGCAGGCCGGCGGAGAGGGTCGACTGGGAAACGAAACAGCTTTCTGCCGCGCGGCCGAAATGGCCATGCTCATGCAGCGCGACGAGATATTGCAGCTGCTTGAGCGTCGGCAGATAAGTGCTCATGCGTTGGAGACCATCGTTTCCGTCATCTCGTCGATATGCGTCATCTTGAGCCTGCCGTCGAGCACGGCGAAGGCCAGGCGTCCTTCGACCAGTTCCAGCGCATCCCGCCCGAACATCTCGTAGCGCCAGCCTTCCAGGACCCGCAGCTTGCGGACCCCGGCGGCAAGCGCTTCCAGCTCGTCGCTGCGGGTCAGCAGGCGGGCGGCAACGTCGATTTCCCGTGCGCGAATCTTGAGCAGCAGCTTGAGCAGGTCGGCCACGAGTGCGCCTTCCTTGCCCAGCGGGGCGCCGCGCGGGGCCTTGGCCGGCAGTTCGTCCTGCGGCAGCGGCTCGGCATCGGCCAGCGTGCGCATCAGGCGCTTGCCGATCTCGTTGTCGCTCCACGCCTGCGAGAGGCCGCGCACTTTGGAAAGATCGGGCTGCTTCTTGGGCGGATTGCTGGCAAGGTCGGCCAGGGTTTCGTCGCGCATGATCCGGCCGCGCGGGATGTTCTTGTCCTGCGCTTCCAGTTCGCGCCACGCGGCCAGCGCCTTCAGCCGGCCGAGTACCGCGGTGTTGCGGCCGGGCGCGCGAATCTTGCGCCAGGCACGCGAGGGATCGTTGCGGTAGTTTTCCGGGTCGGCGAGATTTTCCATCTCGATGTCGAGCCATTCGCCGCGCCCGGTCTTGATCAGCCGCTTGAGGAGCTTGGGGAAGATCTTCGACAGGTGCGTCACGTCGCCGATGGCATATTCGATCTGGCGTTCGGTCAGCGGGCGGCGCGACCAGTCGGTAAAGCGTGCGCCCTTGTCGATCGTGAACCCCAGCCAGCTTTCGACGAGGTTGGCATAGCCGATCTGTTCGGACTGGCTGACCGCCATCATCGCGATCTGCGTGTCGAAGATCGGGTGAGGTGTCCGCCCGGTAAGGTTGTAAATGATTTCAACATCCTGCCCGCCCGCGTGGAAGACTTTCAGCACGTCTTCGTTGTTGGTCAGCAGGTCGAGAAGGGGGGTCAGGTCGAGACCGTCGGCCAGCGGATCGATCGCCGCGGCTTCCTTGTCGTCGGCGATCTGCACCAGGCACAATTCCGGCCAGTAGGTGTTCTCGCGCATGAATTCGGTATCGACGGCGACAAAGTCGGCCTGGGAGAGACGGGCGCACAGCTCTGCGAGTTCGTCGGTCTTGGTAATGAGTTTGTGTATCTTCATCTGTCGGTTTCTGGTTATGGCAAAGGATGGCCTGACCACCCGGCGCGGGTTGACAAAATCGCCGTGTTACCCTGTTAGCGCCGCCTTCCCCCTGCCCGATTGAAGGCAAATTGGAAAGAGTTTCGATGGTGCATCCTTATCGTTCCCACAACTGCGGCGCCCTGACCAAGGGCGATGTCGGCCAGACCGTCCGTCTTTCGGGCTGGGTGCATCGCAAGCGCGACCATGGCGGCGTGCTGTTCGTCGACCTGCGCGACCACTACGGGATTACCCAGATCGTCGCGGACGAAGACAGCCCGGCACTGGCCCTGCTGGATGCCCTGCGCGTGGAATCGGTCGTCACGATCGACGGCGAAGTGAAGGCGCGCAGCGAAGCGACCGTCAATCCGAACCTTGCGACGGGCGAGATCGAAGTCTTCGCCCGCTCGGTGGAGGTGCAGAGCCGGGCCGAGGAGCTGCCGATGCCGGTCGCGGGGGAACAGGAATATCCCGAGGATATCCGCCTCAAGTACCGCTTCCTCGACCTGCGGCGCGAGACGTTGCACAAGAACATCGTCACTCGCACGAAGATCATTTCGGACATGCGCCGGCGGATGGAAGGGGCAGGCTTTACCGAATATTCGACCCCGATCCTGACGGCCTCCAGCCCCGAGGGCGCGCGCGACTTCCTCGTGCCCAGCCGTATCCACGCCGGGAAGTTCTATGCGCTGCCGCAAGCGCCGCAGCAGTACAAGCAGCTGCTGATGGTCGCCGGTTTCGACCGCTATTTCCAGATCGCCCCGTGTTTCCGCGACGAAGACCCGCGCGCCGACCGCCTGCCGGGCGAATTCTACCAGCTCGACCTCGAAATGAGCTTCGTTACCCAGGAAGAGATATGGGAAACGATGGAGCCGGTGATCGCGGGCGTGTTCGAAACGTTCGCGGAAGGCCGCCACGTCACCCCGTCGGGCAGCTTCCCGCGCATCCCCTACGCCGAATCCATGCTGAAGTACGGCACGGACAAGCCGGACCTGCGCAACCCGCTGATTATTTCGGATGTCGGCAGGCACTTCGAACAGTCGGGCTTCGGCCTGTTCGAGAAGATCGTCGGCTCGGGCGGCGTGGTCCGCGTGATCCCGGCGCCGAACACGGCGGACAAGAGCCGCAAGTTCTTCGACGACATGAACAACTGGGCCCGCAGCGAAGGCTTTGCAGGCCTGGGCTATGTCACTCGCAAGGGCGGTGAGTTCGGCGGCCCGATCGCCAAGAACCACGGGCCGGAGCGGATGGAAGAGCTCTACAACGAGCTGGGCCTGGGCCCGGACGACGGCCTGTTCTTCGCCGCGGGCAAGGAAACGGACGCGGCCAAGCTCGCCGGTGCCGCGCGCATCCGCGTGGGCGAGGAGCTGGACCTCATCGCCAAGGACCGCTTCGAACTGGCGTGGATCGTCGATTTCCCGTTCTACGAATGGGACGAGGACGAGAAGAAGGTCGAATTCAGCCACAATCCGTTCTCGATGCCGCAGGGCGGGATCGAGGCGCTGGAAGAGCATGATCCGCTGACGATCAAGGCCTACCAGTACGACCTCGTCTGCAACGGCTACGAAATCGCCTCGGGCTCGATCCGTAACCACATGCCCGACACCATGGTGAAGGCGTTCGAACTGGTCGGCCTGTCGAAGCAGGACGTGGAAGACCGCTTCGGCGGCCTCTACCGCGCGTTCCAGTACGGCGCGCCGCCGCACGGCGGGATGGCTGCCGGGGTCGACCGGATCGTCATGCTGCTGTGCGGCGCGGTGAACCTGCGCGAGATCACGCTGTTCCCGATGAACCAGCGGGCCGAAGACCTGCTGATGGGGGCGCCGAGCCCGGCCGAACTCCGGCAGTTGCGCGAACTGCACTTGCGGATCGTGGAACCGCCCAAGCCGCAGGGCTGAGGCGGCCGGCAACTGCTAAAAAGGGCGGCCCGAGGGGCTTAGCGGTTCCAGCCGCCGCCCATGCCGCGGCCCATTCCGCCGCTGCCCGGCGCGCCGCCGCGTGCGACACAGCGCTGGAAGGCGGGCAGGTGGTTGTCGCGCGAGGCTGCCTGGAGATAGGTCAGTGTCTCGCGGACCCCGTCGTCCTTGATGGCCGGTAGCAGGCGGTCGTAGAGCGCGATATTCTCGATTTCCGCCTCCACGCCCGTTTCGCATGCCGTCAGCAGGCTTTCCGGGGCTTCGACCTTTCCGAGATAGGGGTTCTCCGGCACTTCCATGCCGAAGCGCTCATACTGGCGTTTGACCATCGCGGAATGGCGGCGTTCCGCCTCCACGATGTTGACGAAGGGGCGCACGGGGCCATGGACGTCGAGAATGGCCTGATAGGTGGCTTCGGCCTTGTATTCGTCGTCCAGAGCGGCTTCGAGCGCCTGCTTGTCTGTGGGATCGATCGCGGCGTGGGCCGTTCCTCCGGCGGCGAGTCCTAATGCAAGGGCAGGCGCCAGCATGGCCCGGCGGCGATTGTGCGAATTGCGATTTTGTTGGCAAGTCATGCCGTTTATATGGGGTTGCCCCCCGCAAAATTCCATTGAGCCGGATCAAACGGCGCCGGAATGTGCGGTTTCTTCCCGGAAATGGCTCGACCGGGTCTTGTCCGGGGCGGTGTGACGGGCTTGTAATCAATCTATCATGTGCACTCCCTAGGCGGGAGGGATGTTGGCGCCGTCTCTTCGCACGGGATGCGCGCGTTCCTGTTGCGAATTGGGGGAAGCCGCCGATGCGAAATCAGTCTGCGAACAGCAGGGCCATTGCCGCGAAACGGAACCTGAAACTGGCACCCGGCAATCTCGCCCTTTGCGCGGGGATCGTCCTTGCGGCCTCGTTTGCTCCGGCTCACGCACAAGTGACTGTCGAGGGAACCGAAACCGCGCCCGTGGTGGTGGGGGCGGACAAGACGCTCACGGTCGCGCCGTCCGGTGTGATCGACGTGAAGGCGCAGAATGCCATCAAGATCGCTGGCAGCAATGGCGCTATCACCAACAAGGGCACGATCCGCACGGCCGCTCCGGCCGAAGACGCGATCAACGGGCAGGGCCAGGATAACCTGATCGTCGTCAACGACGGCGTGATACACGCCGCCGGCAAGAGCGAGAAGGCGATCGAGGGCAATGCCAACCTGACCGTGGTCAACAACGGGACGATCGAATCCGCCATCAGCGAAGCGATCGAGGCGGACGCTGCCGGCCTTGCGCTGATCAACAACGGCAAGATACTGGCCTACCTCGACGACGGCATCGACGGCGACAACGACGTCACGCTGGTCAACAACGGGCTGATCCAGGGCGGCGAGAACGACGGGATGGAGATGAACAACGGCACGGTCGACAATCGCGGGACGATCGTCTCGCTGTCGTCCGACCCGGAAGGTTCGCTGGTTCCCGGCGGTTCGGCGCCGGAACTCGACGCCGGCATCGACTTCGACGCCGGTATCGACGGCAGGGAGGACAGCATCGTCTGGAACCGCGAAGGGGCGGTGATCGAAGGCGATATCGGCATCGTGGCGAGCCCCGGCAACCAGGATGCGCCCGAAACGAACGACGGCAGGCAGGAAATCCATAACTGGGGCACGATCGCCGGCCGCAAGGGCGACGCGGCCCTGCTGGGCAATGGCGACGACCTGTTCGTGCTCTACGATACCGGCACCACCCACGGCACGGTCGATGGCCAGGCGGGGAACGACACTCTGGTCTTCTCGAACATGGGCGACGATCCGTTCACTGTCGATCTCGGGCGGATCGATGCGGACGGCGGTTTCAAGGGATTCGAGAAGGTGGTCTTCGACGGCACCGGCACCGTGACCGTTACCGGAACGACCGAACGCGAGCTCTACCTTGTCTCCGGCGGCCTGCGGGTCGACGGCAAGCTGGGCGGCACGCTCCACCTCTCGAGCGGCACGGCCCTTGCCGTCGGCGCCGAAGGCAGCATCGATGCCAGGGGCGGGCGGGCCGTGGCGGTCGAAGGCGACAAGATCGCCATCACCAACAACGGCTTGATCCGCACTGCCGCCGGTGACGACACCTTCGAGAACACGCGCGATACGCTGACTGTCGTGAACAACGGGAAAATCGTTGCCGACTGAAAAAATGCGCCCGGGCCTTGCCTCGGCGAAGCCTGCCGCCGGGCGCGCGATGTGGAAACACGGGAAAGGCGAAGCCATTCCCCTTGCCAGCGCGCGCGGCACTCATTAGGGCGATTGCCAATTTCGTAGCTCCCAAAGTGAGAGGGAAAACATGAGCGATACCGCTGACCGCGTGAAGAAGATTGTCGTCGAACACCTGGGCGTGGAGGCCGACAAGGTCGCCCCCGATGCCAGCTTCATCGACGATCTGGGCGCCGATAGCCTCGACATCGTCGAACTGGTGATGGCCTTCGAAGAAGAATTCGGCGTTGAAATCCCCGACGATGCAGCGGAAAAGATCGCTACCGTCGGCGACGCGATCAAGTACATCGACGACAACAAGGGCTGATAGCCCGCATCCCGCCGCACTCGCCTGACGGCCTGGTATCCTTGGGCGGTCGGCGGGATCACGACAGGCTCGACCCTGAACGGGTTGGGCCTGTTGGTTTTTACGGAGAGAAGATATGCGTCGTGTGGTCGTAACCGGTCTTGGCCTCGTCACCCCGCTGGGCAGCGATGTCGAAACCACCTGGGCGAACATCCTTGCCGGGAAGAGCGGGGCGGGGACGATTACCCGTTTCGATGCTTCCGACCAGAAATGCCGCATCGCTTGCGAAGTGAAGCCCAAGGATCACGAATACGGCTTCGACCCGGACAAGCGCGTCGACACGAAGATCCAGCGCCAGGTCGATCCCTTCATCGTCTACGGCATCGATGCCGCCGGGCAGGCGATCGAAGATGCCGGGCTGCTGGAAATGGACGAGGCGACTCGCTTGCGTGCCGGTTGCTCGATCGGGTCGGGTATCGGCGGCCTTCCGGGGATCGAGAAGGAATCGCTGGTCCTGCACGAAAAGGGCCCGGGCCGCGTTTCCCCGCATTTCGTCCACGGCCGTCTGATCAACCTGATCTCCGGCCAGGTTTCGATCAAGTACGGGCTGATGGGGCCGAACCATGCGGTCGTCACCGCCTGTTCCACCGGCGCACACTCGATCGGCGATGCCGCGCGGATGATCAAGGACGGCGACGCCGACATCATGCTGGCGGGCGGTTCGGAAAGCACGATCTGCCCGATCGGCATCGCAGGGTTCGCCCAGGCGCGCGCCCTGTCGACCGCTTTCAACGACCAGCCCGAAAAGGCCAGCCGCCCCTATGACGAGGCCCGCGACGGTTTCGTGATGGGCGAAGGCGCGGGCGTCGTCGTGCTCGAGGAGTACGAACACGCCAAGGCGCGCGGCGCGAAGATCTTTGCCGAGGTCGCGGGCTATGGCCTGTCGGGCGACGCCTATCACGTCACCGCGCCGCACCCGCACGGCTCGGGCGCTTTCCGGTCGATGGAAATGGCGCTCAGGAAGGCGGGCATGAGCCCGGCCGACATCGATTACATCAATGCCCACGGTACTTCGACGCCGCTGGGCGACGAGCTTGAGCTGGGTGCCGTGCGCCGCCTGTTCGGCGATGCCATGGGGACTGTCTCGATGAGTTCGACCAAGTCGGCCATCGGCCACCTCCTGGGCGGGGCCGGTGCGGTCGAATCGATCTTCTGCATCCTCGCGATGCGCGACCAGATCGTTCCGCCGACGCTCAATCTCGACAACCCGAGCGAGAGCTGCGCGGGCGTCGATCTCGTGCCGCACAAGGCGAAGGAACGCCCTGTTCGCGCGGTACTCAACAACAGCTTCGGCTTCGGCGGCACCAATGCCAGCCTGGTGATGAAGCAGGTCGACTAAGGACCGACAGCGATGCTGCGCCGCGGATGGTTGCTTGCCTTGGCCGCAGCGCTGGCGTTGCTCGCCGCGATCGGCACGTTTGCCCATGGCTGGTACGGTTCGGGCCCGCTCGGCAAGGAGCAGGCCTTTATCGTGCGGTCGGGTTCGACCTTGCGCAGCGTCGCGCACGACCTGGAACGGGACGGCGCGATCGCCTCGGCCGACGCCTTCCTGCTGCGTGCGAAAGTCTTCGCCAGCAAGGACCCGATCAAGGCGGGCGAATTCCTGCTCCCTGCCGGGGCCAGCCCGTCGCAGATCCTCGCGATCCTGCAAGGCAACGACATCATCCGCCGGTTCGTGACGATACCGGAAGGGATGCCTTCGATCATGGTGCAGGAACGGCTCATGGCCGAACCCCTGCTGACAGGCGACGTGGCCGTACCGGCGGAAGGCTCGGTCCTGCCTGAAAGCTATGCCTTCGAACGGGGCGAACCCCGTACCGCCGTGCTCGAGCGGATGCAGGCGGCAATGGACCGGACACTGGCGGAACTGTGGGCCAAGCGTGCGCCGGGGATCGCGGTGAAGACCCCGCGGGAAGCGCTGACCCTTGCCTCGATCGTCGAGAAGGAAACCGGCAAGCCGTCGGAACGGCGGATGGTTGCCGGGCTCTATTCCAACCGGCTCAGGCAGGGCATGCTGCTGCAGGCCGATCCGACGATCATCTATCCGCTTACCGCGGGCAAGCCGCTGGGGCGGCGGATCCGCCAGTCGGAAATCCAGGCGGTCAACGGCTACAACACTTACACGATGACCGGGCTGCCCAAGGGGCCGATCACGAATCCCGGACGGGCGTCGATCGCCGCCGTGCTCGATCCGGCCAGGACGTCCGCCCTTTACATGGTGGCGGACGGCACGGGCGGGCATGTCTTTTCCGACACGCTCGAGCAGCACAACGCCAATGTCCAGAAGTGGTTCGCGTTGCGCCGCGCGCGCGGGGACATGTAGGCTTGGCCGGCAAGGCCTTCGAACCCTTCATTGTGACGGCGCAGTTGCCGGCCGACCTGTTTGCCTGGGCGGACGGTCTGCGGCGGGCCCATTTCCCGCCCGAACGCAATCATCTGCAGGCGCATGTGACGCTGTTCCATGCCTTTGCGCCTTCGCTGTTTGAGGAACTGAAACGGGTCCTGCCGGTCGTTGCGCGGGAATACGGCCCGCCGCCCGCCCGGCTCGACGGGCTGATGGATCTCGGGAAAGGGACCGCGCTGGCGATCGAGAGCAGGGGGATGCTGGCGATTCGGGAAGCGATCGCGGACCGCTTCCACGGCGCGCTGACGGCGCAGGACCGCCACGAGCCGCGCCTGCACATCACGATCCAGAACAAGGTCACCCGCGAAGAGGCGCGCGCCTTGCAGGACGAGCTGAGCGACCGGATCGCACCGCGCGATTTCCGGTTCCGCGGGCTCGAAATGCACATCTACCGGGGCGGCCCGTGGGAGTTTGTGCATCGTTGGGCCTTCAGAGGTGCAAAGGACGGTTGACCGGCGGCGGGCACGGCCCTAAGAGCGCCGCCTGCCCGGGCGCTCGATGCGCCGCAGGCCTCGAATGGGGCGGAGTAGCTCAGCTGGTTAGAGCAGCGGAATCATAATCCGCGTGTCGGGGGTTCAAGTCCCTCCTCCGCTACCAACTTTTCAATGACTTAGAGGCGTTTTCGCCGGGGCAATTTGGGCCGGTTTGCAAACTGCTGCAAACTTTTCACGCCTTGAGCCGTTCCGTCAGTTCGATAATCACTCGTTCCTCGTTCACATAGCGCGCCCGGATCGAGGCCACGCGCTTCGCCGTCCAGCCCATCACCATAGCTGCTTGATCGTCGGTAAACCCGGCCATGATGAGGCGGGTTGCGAAAGTCCCGCGCAAATCATGGATTGTCCGGTCGAAGCCTTCTGGCTTTCTACGCTGCCAGACCGTTTCAAGCCCGCTTTCGGTCCATGCACCACCCCGGCTGTTGAGCAGGACTGGGCCTTTATCGCCTTTGATGCTGTCGAGCAGGGTGCGCAGTTCCGGCAGGACGGGAATGACCGCGCGTGCCCCGCGTTTGCGGGTCTTCCCCACAATAACGGCGCGTTCTCCGACTTGCGACCAGTCAAGGCGCACCAAATCGCCCAAGCGCAGCCCTGTGAGGCTCGCGAGGCGCAATGCCCGCATGACGTGGGCCGGAAAGTCCTTTTGCGCTTCCACGGCCTTCCAGTGGCGCGCTTCCCATATCTGGTCGGATTTATCGACGCGATGCAGCGTCTTGATTCCGGCAGCGACGTTGATGGCCAGCTTTCCGCGATCCAGCCCCCAAGCCAGCAGGGTCGCCAGCATGACTGCGGCCTTGTCTGCGGTGCGGGGCTGATCTGACCACAAATCACGCCAAGCCAGAATGTCGCCGCGCATCTGGCGATCTTCGAACGCCGCCAAAGGGGCCTTGCCGAACCGCTGGGATATGCGGGTTAGCCAGAGGCGGTAGTCTCGTTTTGTCGCATCGCGCAGACGAGTGTATTCCGGGCTTGCTTCGTATTCCGAAATCAACCCGTCGAGTGTGTTGTCGATCCCGTAAACCTCGTTACGGGCAGCATCGGCGGCAATCAAAAGGTCGCGGGTGATGATGGGCTTGACGCCGTCCTGGCGATGGATGCAGGGGCCTCCGCGCCATGCGTAAACGTACCAGCGCGGACCATCCTTTGTCGCTTTTCGTACGATATTCAGGCCGTGCCTAACCACGGTCCTGCGCTTTCCACCTCTCATATGCGCTCCCGGCGTTTTGATTCGCCGGGTAGACAGTCACCCCGTCCGCGCGAATGTCAACCGCACCGATCTGCACGCCATATTCCTTGAGCGTGTTGAGCGCGCGGCGCAATTCAGCGTCGGGGACGAGGCGACGGCGGGCTGTCATCCCTTCTTCTCCGCAAGCGCGCGAAGGGCGGCGGCAGTCAGGGCTAGTGCGGGCGTTGCCGCCGCATTACCGCACGCGATGCACCACGGCTGGCCTTCGCTGTTCAGCATATTGATGCTGGCAATCCAATGCCCGTGATGGACATTCCCGCCAAGCGTCCAGAAATATCCATCGGGAACCAACGTCATCGCCGCGTCTATGCTGGCAGTGAAAGACCGGAATGGTTTGACGTATCCATCCTTGTCCGCTGGGCCGAGCCTGCCCTTATACGGCCCGCTCTCCGTAAGTTTGCGAAAACGCTCATCTCGCTCTCCGGGATAGACTGCATCCCATATTTCGCACTCCAGCGCATAGCTTGGCCCCTTCGCCCGCTCGCACCGCTCAGCCAGTTCGATAAGCCTCTCGCTGTTCATGGCGTCAGTCGTCATGGCGATGGGCTCCTTGTTCGATCTGGTCGGCGATCTCTTCGTCGGTCATGGCGAACGCATCACCACTACGCAGCCACTCGACGATCCGGCGCTCTGCCTGCTCACGGTGCATGGCCCACGGTATGGCGTGATGGTCGGCTTTTCCTGCGAGGATCAATTCGCGCATCTCAACAAGCACTGCGACCGCCGCCGCTGCCTCCCGATCCTCCTGCGTTACCTTGATCTCACCCATGACTAGTCTCCACGATGAATAGCTCCATGTTCGTGAGGGCCAGCTTCGCGCCCTCTATCCATGCTTTGCGTCCGGCCTCACTCTCGTTGACAAATTCCGTGGAGTTGAGCGTGGCAGAAATTCGCTCGTTCGTCGGTAGGTCGCGGCCACAACCAATGATGAAAGAATAGCCCAGCAGCCAAGGCAAATACCCGTCTTCGAGCATTCCATATGGGTTCATCGCCATGACTTCATTCGTGGTTGGCAGGGACACCTTATCCATGGTCGCCTCCCTTGAGTGCTGCATGGACCCGAAGGCCAAATGGCGTAATCTTGGCCAATGGCGCTTGGCACCCTTTCGGGACGTACCAACGGGCCAGTTTCAACTGCTTGAAACGGATTATCCGTTCGGCAGTGAAACCGTCGAAGATGCCGCCGTAGAGGTGATTGTGATGTGTATAATGCAGCGCGCTTAAGTCGTTCCGTTCTGCCTCGGTCAGTTCCTCAGCCACGCGCTTTGCTTCCGATTGGGCGGTCATATCGACCTCATAACAAGCGAGACTTGGTCCAGCCCATCCACGCGCGCCATGGGTATCTTGTTGTCAAAGTATTGAAGTGCGTAGTTATTGGCTCCGACGATCTCGCCATCACTGTCTACGGTAGAAGGTGATCTAGCTCTTGCTGAATAATAGCCTTCGCATCGCGGCTTGCCTTGACCAGCGCGTCTGCCTTCGCTTTCAGGGCCGATGGGTCGGGACGCGTGTTCCATTCTTGGGTGAGGCATGCAGCAGCCACTTCCGGGTCTTTTTCCAGGGCTTTGTCAAAGTTCCGGAAGGTATGCTTGTTCTCGCACATAATTTTCGCCGGATGCCAACGGTTGGCTTTCCAATAGCCAGGTGTGAATGTTGCTGGAGCCCGGCAAAACGGACACGCCTCAAGCTCCCGCGCGAGTGCTTCCCTGTTCATGCTGCCTCCGTCATGTGAATGGATTCAACCAATGCGATCCGCTCGCCAATCCAGCGCATCACCGGCACGGCCATTGAATTACCCAATGCCTTGTATCGCGGCCCATCCGGGCACTGGTCGGCTGGCTTTCCCCGGTATGGAATTAGTGTCCAATCATCGGGGAAACCTTGGAGGCGCTCGCATTCAGTAGGCGTTAGTCGGCGCACGGACTGACCTCGAAGATCATAGGCCACTGCTGCATGCCCACCCGCATTTTGATGCGATGTATTGTGGCTCATACTGCGCAGCGGAGGATTAACCCCATCAGTGGTGAATTGGACTTCGGTCCCCTTGCAATGGAACGCCCCCGGGACAATCGGCGTACCGCGTCCGGTTCCATCTTCGCTGGCGTCAAATCCTTCGCCGCGAAGTGCGTGGGATACGAAATGGCCGCACCCACTGTTTATGTGCTGGTTTTCCAACCCCATCTTGTCGCCAAAGTGCGCGTTCAATGTGGGTGCGATTTCCGCTGGCCACGATTGCTGGATCAGCCCTCCATCGCAGTCGAAGTCGGTGCCGAGGCCACCGCCTCCAAGGCTGCGGCTAGGGATGGTGGGAGAGACTTTCCCCGCTTCTTGGCGCGGCGCAGGATGCCCCGACAGGCTGTGGCGCTCAAAAAGAACCGCTGCGGCACGTCGCCAGTCTCCAAGATATCCGGCAACGAACACGCGACGGCGGCGCTGTGGAACTCCGGCATATTGTGCGTCGAGTATTCGGTAGGCTGCACCGTACCCGAGTTCTTGAAGTCCGGCCATGAAACAGGCGAACGCATGGTCTTCGTCTGCCTCGTAGCAATCAGTGACCACGATCTC
Organism: Novosphingobium sp.; assembly: GCA_028697875.1. Lineage (GTDB taxonomy): Bacteria > Pseudomonadota > Alphaproteobacteria > Sphingomonadales > Sphingomonadaceae > Caenibius. The sequence goes on from JAQVEQ010000037.1 coordinate 17,124, forward strand.
TTCCCCGTCTTCGGGTCCGTTACCGGCGTCCAGGTCGATGTCCGGCGCACAGATATCGGGAGCAACGTGGGAAGTTGCGCTGAGAACTCCGGGGACATTCTCCCAAACGATCCAGCGGGGCCTTTTGCGATCAGCAAGGCAGAGAAATTCGAGGGCCAGGTTACCACGGTCATCAGCCAGTCCGCCTCGCAGGCCGGCGATGCTGAATGATTGGCAGGGGGTACCTCCGACAAGAAGGTCAATTGGGCCATAATCATCGGCTCCGATAGTTGTGAAGTCCCCGTGCAGCGGCACATTTGGGAATTGATGCGCCAGAACAGCCCGCGGGAACGCTTCGATCTCGCTAAATGCTGCTGGCTCCCAACCTAAGGGATGCCATGCGACAGTTGCCGCTTCGATCCCGGCACAGACAGAGAGATACCTCACGCCTCCACCCTTTCCCGCCGCTCAACGCTGGCGACGATGTCCGCGACGGTTTGCCAGCGCTCGAACTCGGCATCCGGCATGATGAAGTTGAAATGCTCCTCAACTACATGAGCGATGGTGAGCCGATCGAGCGCACACAGGCGCAGGTCTGCTTCAAGCTCTGCGTCAGGTGCGATCAGGTGATGGCGCGACGCAGGCACGACAGGGGTGAGGATGGAGAGGATGGCGGGGGTCATTGGCCTTCCCTGCTGTAATCAGGAAGCAGGTTTGGCATCCCTTCTCCAGCATAGGCGCTGGTGATTTTGGGCCGCACCTCTTCGCTAACAGTGCGACCATTCGGCAATACGATGTGCGCCATGAACTCATCATCAAATTCACTGATCCCACTATCGATCGCTTCCAGTTTTGCCTTGATGACCAAAGCCAAGGCGCGCCAGCGCTGGCGGCAGGCTTGCTCCCACTCTCGCAACGCGGCATCTGGTGGCCACGACATCGATTGGTCAGGAAGGCTTGGACTTTCATCCCTATTGCTATCGAGTCTATCATTGGAATCTCCCGGGGAACCCGGTCGATCTTGAGCAAAGTGAAGGGCGTGTTCACCGGTTCAAAGGACATGCGGTCCGGCATAATGTTGCCCGGGCACACGCCTATGC
>JAQVEQ010000038.1 GCA_028697875.1 Novosphingobium sp.
TTCTCACGTGGTCGTTGAGTTCGGCGATGACCTCGCCGGTCATCAGGTCGGAAATGGCCGTGGCCAGCGGCGCGCGTTCGTCGCGTTCGACCAGTTCGAACAAGTCGGCGATGTCGGCGGGGTTCAGCGGCTCGACCAGCTCGTAGACCCGCGCTTCGTCGCCGTCCTCGAGCGCTTCGGAGACGGAGCGGACGAATTCGGCCTTCAGGCGGTTTTCGTCGTCGAACTGTTCGCGGTCCTCCTCCGCCGGGAGCGAGTCGGTGCGTTCCAGTTCGTCGAGTTCGTCCGGCGTCATGCGCCTCTCCTATTGGAGTGCGTCACAAAAGCAACCGTGTGGGGTGACATCGCGCGAAGGGGGCTTATATCGGCGGCCGTTCAACAGGAGTTTTGCCCCATGGCCGACGAAAAACTGACCCTTACCCTCGATTCCGGCGATGTCGTCATCAAGCTGCGCCCCGACCTTGCGCCGGGCCATGTCGAACGCATCAAGGAACTGGCCAACGAGGGCTTCTACGACGGGGTTACCTTCCACCGCGTGATTCCCGGCTTCATGGCACAGGGCGGCTGCCCCAACGGCACCGGCATGGGCGGTTCGTCCAAGCCCGACCTGCAGGCCGAATTCAACGATGCGCCCCATGTGCGCGGCACCTGTTCGATGGCGCGCACCAGCTATCCGCACAGCGCCAACAGCCAGTTCTTCATCTGCTTCGACGATGCGCGCTTCCTCGACAAGCAGTACACCGTCTGGGGCGAAGTCGAGAGCGGGATGGAACACATCGACACCCTGCCCAAGGGTGAACCGCCCGCCAATCCGGGCAAGATCGTGAAAGCGACGGTTTCCTGACGGATGCCGGTCAAGGCCGGGTGGCGTTTCAGACCCACCCGGCCGTACTGGCGGCAAGCCACAGGCCGATCGCCACGAACAGGATCGCGGCCGCTGCCCGGATGACGGAAAGCGGGATGCGTTCCACCAGCTTTTCCCCGAGAATTACCGCCGGCACGTTCGCGGCGAGCATGCCGATGGTCGTGCCCATGGTCACCAGCACGGCATCGGAATAGCGCGCGCCCAGCGCGATGGTGGCCAGCTGCGTCTTGTCGCCGATCTCGACCAGGAAGAAGGCGATGGTCGTCGCCAGGAACGGGCCGAGCCCTGCGCCCTTGTGATCGGCTTCGTCCTCTTCGAGCTTGTCGGGGGTCAGCGTCCACAGGCCGATCACGATGAACGAGGCCGCCACCAGATAGTGGAAGGCCGTTCCGGTGAAGAATTCCGCGGCCTTGGCGCCTGCCAGCGCGGCAAGGAAGTGATTGGCGAGCGTCGCCACCAGGATTCCGGCGATGATCGGCAAGGGCTTGCGGAACCGTGCGGCCAGCACGATGGCCAGCAGCATGGTCTTGTCGCCGATCTCCGCCAGGGCGACGACCGCAATCGAGGTCAACAGGGCTTCCAAGAGATGCTCCTACAGGCCGGCGTGTACCAGCCATTCGTAAAATATGCGCACCGGCCGCTGTTCCAGCGCCTTGGGGCGGCAGACGAACCAGTAGCTGTAAGGGCTTTCGACCTCGCGGTCGGGGAACAGCCGGGCAAGCCGCTTGTCCGCCGCGCGCCGGAAATGGTCGTCGTGCATGATCGCGATGCCCAGGCCCTGCGCGGCGGCTTCCAGCAGCAGCTGGCCGGAATCGTAATGGTCGACGGCCGACGGTTCCAGGCCGGTCAGGCCCACGGCTTCCTTCCAGGCACGGAAACTGTCGGGCATTTCCTGATGGACGAGGAAAGTCTGGCGCGAGAGCACTTCCGAATTGGGAGTCGCGCCGATTTCGTCGGCCAGGTCCTGCGCGCAGATCGCGTAGACCCGGTTGTGGTCGAGCCGGAAGGCATGGAACGACGGGTCCGGCTGGCGGACCAGCAGGATCGCACAGTCAAGCGTGTCGCCGACACGGGTTTCGAGATGCGGGCCCGTATCCATGTCGATATGCAGGCGCGGGTGGAGCTTGCGCAGTTCCGGCAGACGGGGGAACAGGCGCTGACTGCCGAACAGTGGCAACACGCCCAGATGGAGCCGCCAGAGAGAGAGGTTTTCCGATTGCCCTTCGACCGCCGCCGCCAGCGCTTCGAGATGGGGGGACACGGCATCGTAGAAGGCGCGTCCTTCGTCCGTCAGCTGCATCGACTGGTGCGCGCGGGTGAACAGCTTCTTGCCGATGAATTCTTCGAGATTGGCCACGCGGCGCGACAGGGCGGACGGCGACAAGGCGAGTTCCTCCGCCGCCGCGCGGGCGGAACCCAGGCGGACGATGCGCACGAAGGCTTCGAGCGCGCGCAGCGGCGGTAAGCGTCGCGTTGGCACGTATCAGTCCAGTCCAGGCCTAGTCTTCGGTTCCGTTGTCGTCCGTTGCCGGCGGATGGAGCCGTAACCGGGTGACGTGGCGTTCGTCGCCGCCGGTTACTTCGATCCGCCATCCGCTGTCGTGTTCAAGCACCGCCCCAACCGGCGGCACCTGCCCGGCCAATATGAAGGCCAGACCTCCCAGAGTATCTACGGCTTCGTCGACTTCGGCAAGCCGTGGATCGACCTTTTCCGCGATGTCGTCCAATTCGGCCCGGGCATCGGCATCCCACATGCCATTGCCAATGGAAACAATGAGTTCCTGCGGGGCTTCGTCGTGTTCGTCCTCGATATCGCCGACGATTTCCTCGACCAGGTCCTCGATCGTGATGATCCCGTCCACGCCCGAATATTCATCCACGACGACCGCCAGGTGAATGCGGCGGCTGCGCATGTCGGCCAGCACGTCCAGCGCGCCGCGCGACTGCGGGACATAGAGCGGCTGGCGCATCAGCACGGTCCAGTCCGCCGGGGGCGGGGTGCCGTTGGCGAGATAGGTGAAGACGTCCTTCAAATGGACCATGCCGATCACCGAATCGAGCGTCTCGCGATAGACCGGCATGCGCGAATGGCCGTGTTCTGCAAAGGCCGCGACCAGTTCGTCCCAGCTCGCATCGGCGGAAACGGCGATGATCTCGCCGCGCGGGATCGCCACGTCGTCGGCATCGTGTTCGCTGAAATGGAGCAGGTTGCGCAGCATCTGCAATTCGACCGGGGAAAGGTCACCGCTTTTCGCCGCCGTGGAGGTTTCGCTGCGTTCTTCTTCGTGCTCGTCGATCGCTTCCTCGAGCTGGGCGCGCAACGACTGGTCGCCGTTCTCGCCTTCGAAGAAACGCCGGATCACGCGCCACAGGCTGTGCCTACTGTCCGCGTCTCCCGTGCTATCGCCTTGCCTGCTTTCGGGCATGGCCACTGTCATGATCCCCTTTAGTAATGGTGGTCCCCATATGGGTCTGCAATTCCCAGAATCGCAAGCGCCTTTATTTCCAATTCTTCCATCGCGCGCGCATCTTCGGGCGAAATTTCGTGATCGTAGCCCGCCAGGTGAAGCAAGGCGTGGATGACAAGGTGCGCGGCGTGGCCTTCCACCGCGATATTCTTCTCGTCCGCCTCGCGGGCGCAGGTCTCGTAGGCGAGGGCGATGTCGCCCAGCAATTCGGGCGGCCCTTCCGGCGGCAGGGCGAGCAATTCGTCGCGTTCCAGCATGGGGAAGGACAGGACATTGGTGGGCTTGTCCTTGCCCCGCCATTCGCGGTTGAGCGCGTGGACTTCCTCGTCGGACGTGAACAGCAGGCTCGCGGCAAGGCGCGGATGGCCAAGCTCGGGCGCGACCTGTGCGATCGTTTGCACCGCGCGATCGGCAAGTGCGGCCCAGTCGACCGTTTCCGGCCACGGCAATTCGATGTCGATCTCGAGATCCATACCCGGTCAGTCATCCCGGCGGAGGCGGACATTCCGCTCCGCCGCTATCGATCGTCAGTGCGGGGGCCGGAAGGCAAGCCGCGTGACGGATGGGACTATGCCTCCTTGCCCTCGTATGCGTCGACGATCCGGCCGACGATCGGGTGGCGGACCACGTCGGCGGCGGTGAAGCGGGTGACATTGATCCCTTCCACGCCTTCCAGCCGTCCGACCGCGTCCTGCAAGCCGCTGAGGTTGACGCCGCCGGGGATGTCGACCTGCTTCGGGTCGCCGCACACCACCATGCGGCTGTTCATGCCGAAGCGGGTGAGGAACATCTTCATCTGTTCGCGCGTGGTGTTCTGCGCTTCGTCGAGGATTACGAAGGCATCGGCCAGCGTCCGCCCGCGCATAAAGGCGATCGGCGCGATCTCGATCTCGCCCGATGCCAGCCGCCGCTCGACCTGTTCGGGCGGCATGCAGTCGTAAAGCGCATCGTAGAGCGGGCGGAGATAGGGGTCGACCTTCTCCTTCATGTCGCCGGGCAGGAAGCCCAGCCGTTCGCCCGCCTCGACTGCCGGGCGGGAGAGGATCAGGCGCTGGACGCTGCCGGTGATGAGCTGGCTGACGGCCTGGGCCACCGCGACGTAAGTCTTGCCGGTCCCCGCCGGGCCGAGCGCGAAGATCACGTCGTCGCGGGCCAGTGCCTTCATGTAGTCGATCTGCGTGGCGGAGCGCGGGACGATGGTCTTGCGCCGGGTGCGGATCATGATCCCGCCGCCCAGCGGTTCCTTGCCGGAAATGATTCCGTCCAGCGTCGGCTCGCTCGACATTGCGATCAGCGATTCGATGGCTCCGGAATCGAGTTCCTGCCCTTCCAGCAGGCGCCGGTGCATGCCTTTCAGCACATCGCGTGCGCGGGCGACCGAATCTTCCGATCCTTCGATGAGGACCCGGTTGCCGCGGGCGCTGATGTAGACGCCGAGACGGTTTTCGAGCTGGACGAGATTGGCGTCGAATTCCCCGAACAGTGCGCCAAGGACGGTCTGTTCTTCGAATTCCACTTCCGCCCGGGCTCGCCGTGGCGAGGCGCGGTCGGCGGGGCGAATCTGCGCCGATTCGGAGTCGGCGCGTTGCGGTTTACGGCCCATGCGCTCCTTTCAACTGGTAGCAGTCGAAAGATAGTGCAGCTTTGCCCAAGGGCAAGCGGGGATAGCCAACGGGGCGGTGGAAAAGTTCAGGCGGTTGCCGGTTCGAGCAGGCGGGCGGACAGCGAATTGGGCCCGGCTTCGGCCAGTTCGACCGCCACCAGGTCGCCAATCGCGGCATTGCCGGTGAAGTGGACGGATTGCAGCCACGGTGACTTGCCCAGCCATTGCCCCGGATGCTTGCCCTTGCGTTCGACCAGGACCGTGCAGGTCTTGCCGGCCGACGCCTGGTTGAAGGCCAGCTGGTCGCGGTTGATCGCGGCCTGCAGGCGCTGGAGCCGTTCGTCCATCACTTCGGGGGCGATGTGCCCGTCCATGTCGGCGGCCGGCGTGCCGGGACGGGCCGAGTACTTGAAGCTGAACGCCTGAGCATAGCGCACTTCGTCGATCAGCTTCAGCGTCTCTTCGAACTCCGCGTCCGTTTCGCCGGGGAAGCCGACGATGAAATCGCCGGACAGGGCGATGTCGGGCCGGGCGGCGCGGAAGCGTTCGAGCAGCCTGAGGTAGCTTTCCGCCGTGTGGCTGCGGTTCATCGCCTTGAGCACCCGGTCGGAGCCGCTTTGCACCGGCAGGTGGAGGAAGGGCATCAGCTTGTCGACTTCGAAGTGGACGGAAACAAGCCCTTCCGTCACGTCCATCGGATGGCTGGTGGTGTAGCGAATCCGCCGCAAATCCGGAATCTTGGCGAGCTCTCTTATCAGCCCATCGAGGCCGATCGCGTCACCTTTGGCATTTTCGCCCGACCACGCGTTGACGTTCTGGCCAAGCAGCGTGATCTCGCGCGCGCCGCTGTCGATCAGCTTGTGCGCTTCCTCGATCAGGTCCTTGTAGGGGCGGGAGATTTCCGCGCCGCGCGTATAGGGCACCACGCAGTAGGTGCAGAACTTGTCGCACCCTTCCTGCACGGTCAGGAACGCGCTCGGCCCCGTCCGGCGGCGCTGCGGCAGGACGTCGAACTTGGCGTTGGCCGGCATGTCGGTGTCGGTCGCGCGTTCGCCCCGGGCGGCCTTGTCGAGCAGGTCCGGCAGGCGGTGGTAGGCTTGCGGCCCCACCACCATCGAGACGGCAGGCGCGCGGGCCATGATCTCTTCCCCTTCCGCCTGCGCGACGCAGCCCGCGACTGCGATCAGGGGCTTCGATCCGTCCGCCTTCTTCAGCCGGCCGATGTCGGAATAGACCTTTTCCGCCGCCTTTTCCCGGATGTGGCAGGTGTTGAGCACGACAAGGTCGGCATCCTCGCCTTCGGCGGCGGGGGCCATGCCCTTGTCGGCCAGCAGCTCGGCCATGCGCTCGCCGTCGTAGACGTTCATCTGGCAGCCGAAGCTCTTGACCCTGTAGGTCCGGGGAGTGCGGGGATTGGGCATGGCGCGCGCGTTTAGGGGAAAAGCGCCGTCTCGGGAAGGCCCCTCACGCGATGCCTTTCCGTCCGGCGATCGCGGCGCGCGCGGCGGCGGCCATGTTCTTGCGGTTTTCCAGGGCTTCGCCCGCCAGCGGGGGCAGGAAATGGGCGGTCAGGCGCAGCGGACGCCGGCGGGCCAGGATGCGCAGGAAATTGGCGATCCCGCTTTCCTTGCCATGCCAGGCGATCGCAGGGGCCTCGGCCCCGTAATCGAGCAGGACCGGCTGCACCGCCACGCCTTCGGGCAGGGGTTCGACCGCGGCCAGCAGGGCGGACTTGAACGGCAGAAGCTCCCGCCCGTCGCCGGTCGTCCCCTCGGGAAACAGGGTCAGCGCGCCCGTATCGTCCAGCGCATGGCGCACTTCCTCGGCCTGGGCCGCGACACCGGCGCGGCGGTGGCGGGCGACAAAGACAGTGTCGTTCATGGCGCACAGGTGCTTCATCACGGCGATCTGGGCCAGCCCGTCATGGGCGACGAAGGCGCTGCCGCTGGCTGCGGCGATGGCCGGTATGTCGAGCCAGGTGAGATGATTGGCGAGAAACAGGGCGCGCTTGTGCGGCGTGCCGCGGACGGCGACGCGCAGCCCCGCGATCCATCCGATCCCGGCAAGGAATACGCGCGGCCAGAAACGGTGGCGGCGCAGCAGGCGCCACAGGTAATAGAGCGGCAGGCAGACCAGCAGCAGGGCCAGCATCAGCACCAGCCGGACGGAAACGAGCAGCCAGCCGGGCGGGCCAATCCTGGATGCGGGCCGGGTGCGGGCGGACGTGGCCGTCAATCCTCGCGGTCGATCCGGACGCCGTAGAGTTCCATCCGGTGATCGACCAGGCGATAGCCCAGCTTTTCCGCGATCTGGCGCTGGAGCGCTTCCAGCTCGGGATCGACGAATTCGATCACGTTGCCGGTTTCCACGTCGATCAGGTGGTCGTGGTGGGCTTCCGGCGCGGCTTCGTAACGGGCGCGCCCGTCGCCGAAATCGTGGCGGTCGAGAATGCCGGCTTCTTCGAACAGGCGCACAGTGCGATAGACCGTGGCGATGGAAATCCCCGGGTCGATGGCCGAAGCCCGCTCGTGCAGCTTTTCGACGTCGGGATGATCTTCGCTTTCCGACAGGACGCGCGCGATCACGCGCCGCTGTTCGGTGATCCTGAGACCGCGGTCGTGGCAGAGTTGTTCGATGTCGATTGCCTGATGCAAGATCAACCCTCGGGCAAAATGAAACGCCCCGTCACATTAGCCGGGCGGGGCGTTTCTCACAAGTTGTGCAGCGATTACTTCGCGAACGGCGCGGCCGCAGGCGATTACTTCGCCGCTGCGGTACGCGGCTTGCGGCCGCGCTTCTGGCCGGGCTTGCGGCCGAGGCCGATCTTTTTGGCCAGTTCGCGGCGGGTCTTGGCATAGTTCGGCGCGACCAGCGGATAATCGGCGTTGAGGCCCCAGCGCGCACGATATTCGTCGGTGGTCAGCCCGTGATCGGTCGCAAGGTGCCGCTTGAGCATCTTCATTTTCTTGCCGCATTCGAGGCAGACGACATAGTCGGGTTTGACCGAGGAGCGGATGGAAACCGCCGGCTCAGGCTTCTCTTCGACAACCGGCGCAGGTTCGCCGAGGCTGGAGAGGGCGCCGAAAACATTGGCGATCAGAGACGGAACGTCTTCCACGGCCACGCTGTTGTTCGAGACGTGTGCGGCAACGATGTCGGAAGTCAGCGTGATGAGGGTTTCATTCAGGTCGTTCTGTAGGTTTTCCATTTTTACCTCTTATTGGTGCGGCCCGTAATTTAGATATTGCAGACGTATGTTTTCTATCCGCGCCAATGCACGTCTATGCATGGCTTTTCAAGTCTGCCCATTGCTGATTTCGACGAGTTGAACGTTAATCTAAGTTCACCGATGTGTGAGTATTCTTTCGAAAGTCAGGGCATCGGTTCGCTGACCATTGGCGCCCTTGTAATATTGCGGGCGTCTGCCGATCGGTGTGAAGCCGAAGTCGCGATAAAGAAATTCGGCCGGATTGCCGTCACGCATTTCGAGCAATAGCCGGATCGCCCCGTGCCGCATGGCGTCTTCTGAAAATAATTCCAGTAACTTGCGCCCGATTCCGTGGCGGCGCATTTCGGGCCGCACGGCGAGGAGCAGGAGTTCCGATTCATCCAGCACGGTGCGAGACATGAAGAAACCGGCCGCCGGTATGCCTTCCGCCGGGGGGAGCCCTTCCGCGTCGAGCAGCCCGTAACGGCAATTGCCGATCGCCAGGGCGTCCAATACCTGCCGCCGCGTCCACGCCTCGCCGAAGGCCGGATCGAAAGCCACGGCCATGATGTCCATGATTCGGTCGATGTCGTCGGCAGGCAAGGGCAGCGTGCTCATGAAGTTCCGTCCGGCAGTTTGGCGTCCGGCGGACGACCGTAAAGCGGTGCGGGTTCGGCCACCAGTGCCGTTTCGGCGAGCAGCGGGAATTGCCGCGCATCGGGCAGCAGGGGCAGGGCGGTGCCGGATTGGCGCAAGGCGACCAGCGCTTCGGCCTGGCTGCCCGCGACGAGCCCGGCCGCCGCGCTTCTGGCGGCCTCTTCCGGACGGAGCGAAGCGAGCGGGCCGAGCGGCGCGCCGTCCGCGGCGAAATCCTGCACGAACCATTCGCCGTGCCCGCCGGTCATCGCCACGCTGACGGGCTGCTGGCCTCCTTCGGCGCGGGCCATGGCCGCGATCAGCGCCAGCGTGGGATAGCCGGCCACTTCCGCCCCCCAGGCGAGCGCCAGCGCGCGCGCGGCGGCAAGACCGATGCGCACGCCGGTGAAACTGCCCGGCCCGAGCGAGACGGCGATCCGCTCCGCCCGGCCGGAACCGGGCAGGCGCGCGATCATCGGGACGAGATGTTCGGCATGGCCGCGCCCCAGCTTGCGGCATTCGCCGCCCGCCAGCGCGCCGTCATCGAACAGGGCGGCGGAACAGTTTTCCGTCGCGCAATCGATTGCCAATGTACGCACGCCCCGGAACCCGGCTCTCAGACCGCGCGGACTTCGGTCACTTCGGGAACGTAATGCTTGAGCAGCGATTCGATCCCGTGCTTGAGCGTCGCGGTGGAAGAGGGGCAGCCCGAACAGGCGCCCTGCATGGTCAGGTAGACGACGCCTTCGCGAAAACCGCGGTAGATGATGTCGCCGCCATCGTTGGCCACTGCCGGGCGCACGCGGGTTTCCAGCAGTTCCTTGATCTGGGCGACCACGTCGGCATCGGCGGGATCGTCGCCGAAATCCGCATCGTCCTCGCCCGGAACCGCGATCGCACCGGCATCGCCGCCGGCAAAAAGCGGGGCTTCGCTGATGAAATGGTCGAGCAGGATCGACACGACTTGCGGCTTCAACTGGTTCCAGTCGGCGCCTGGCCCCGCCGTGACCGAAACGAAGTCGGAACCGAAAAACACGCCGGTCACCTCGCCTGAATCGAACAGGGCGTTGGCCAGGGGCGAGCTTTCGGCCGCTTCGGGCGAAGTGAATTCGCGGGTTCCCGTCTCCATGACTTTCCTGCCGGGCAGGAATTTCAGTGTGGCCGGGTTGGGCGTGGTTTCCGTTTCGATATACATGGTTTCCGCGATGTAGGCGCCATTGCCCGGCGGTCAAGCCGCGATGCGCGCCATGGCGCGGGCGCGGGCGTATTCACTGGTCCTTCATCCTTGCCCTTTCTATAGCATCGGCATGACCAGATTTGCCCGGCTGCTTACGGCGTTCGCCTTCCTTCTTTCGACCTCGCTGGCGGTTCAGCCGCCCGCCGCGCTCGCCCGCCAGGTGGCAGAGCCGGCCGTTACTTCGGTCGAGAAGGACGATCCGTGGATCTATCGCGGCACCGACATTCCGCACGATCCCGAATGGGTCTTCGGCACGCTGAAGAACGGGTTGCGCTATGCCGTCAGGCATAACGACGTGCCGCCGGGGCAGGTTTCCATCCGCGTCATCGTCGATGCCGGTTCGCTCTACGAAAAGGAGGACGAGCGCGGCTATGCCCACTTGCTGGAGCACTTGCTGTTCCGCCAGTCGAAATATCTCGGTGTGGCCGAGGCCATTCCCACCTGGCAGCGGCTTGGCGCGACCTTCGGCAGCGACACCAATGCCCAGACCAGCGCGACCCAGACGGTCTACAAGCTCGACTTGCCCAACGCGAACAAGGCCGCGCTCGACGAAAGTTTCCGCCTGCTGTCCGGTATGATCCGCGAACCGGTGCTGAGCCAGATCAATATCGACACCGAAGTGCCGATCGTCCTGGCCGAAAAGCGCGAGCGGGGCGGGGCGGCGAAGCGGGTGAGCGACGCCACGCGCGAGACGTTCTTTGCTGGCCAGCCGCTGGCGGATCGCGCGCCGATCGGGACCGACAAGGCGCTGAAAGGCGCGACGGCGCAGGCGGTGCAGGCGTTCCACGATCGCTGGTACCGGCCGGACAACGTGGTGATCGCTGCGGTCGGCGATGCCGACCCGATGGTCCTGGCCGCGGAGATCGAACAGTGGTTCGGCGACTGGCAGGGGAAGGGCAAGCCGGTGCCCGCGCCCGATTTCGGCACCCCCCAGGCGCCTGCCAGGGCGGACCCGGCCAACCCGGTCGGGAAAGCCACGGTGATGGTCGAACCGGACCTGCCGCGCAACATCGGCTATGTCATCCTGCGCCCCTACGTGCAGGTGGTCGACAATCTCGAATACAACCGCGGGCTGATGCTGGACGCGATCGCCCAGGCGATCATCAACCGCAAGCTCGAGGAACGCGCGCGGGCGGGCGGCAGCTATCTCCTCGCGCAAGTCGGGCAGGACAAGATCAGCCGCTCTGCCGACGGCACGTTCGTCAACGTCACGCCGCTGGGCAGCGACTGGCGGGCGGCGCTGAAGGACGTGCGCGCGGTGATTGCCGATGCGCTGGCCAACCCGCCGAGCCAGGCCCAGATCGACCGCGAACTGGCGGAATACGACGTCGCTTTCGCCAGCTCGGTGGAAGAACGCGCGGTCATGGCCGGATCGAAACTGGCCGACGACATCGCCGATGCGGTCGACATCCGCGAAGCCGTGGCGACACCCGAAACGGTGTTGCAGGTGTTCCGCGACATGCGCGGCCGCTTCACGCCCGAAGCGATCCGCGAGCATACGCGCAGCCTCTTTACCGGCACGGTGATCCGCGCCGCGATGAACACGCCGGTCGCGGGCGAGGCCGATCCCGAAGCACTGCGCCAGGCCTTGTTTGAAAAGGTCGATGCCGATGGCGGGACGCAGAATGCGGTCAAGGCGCTGACATTCGCCGACCTGCCCCCGATCGGCCAGCCGGGCACGCTGGCCAAGGACGTGCCGACCGGGATCATGCAGATCGAATGGCTGCAATTGTCCAACGGGGTGCGGGCGTTGCTGTGGCCGAACGATGCCGAGCCGGGGCGAGTCAACGTGCAGGTGCGCTTCGGTTCCGGCTATCGCGGCTTCACGGCGCAGGACGCGCCCTATATCCAGCTTGGCCAGATGGCACTGGTCGGTTCCGGCCTCGGCCCCTTGGGGCAGGACGGGCTCGACCGGATTTCCACCGGGCGCAAGATGGGCTTCGATTTCCGGGTCGAGGATGCGGCCTTCCAGTTCTCTGCCGAGACTCGCGCGGCGGATCTCGCGGACCAGCTCTACCTCTTCGCGGGGAAGCTGGGCATGCCTCGCTGGGACGCCAATCCCGTGCTGCGGGCCAAGGCCGCCGCGCAAATGCAGTATGAAAGCTATGCCACGGCGCCGGGCGGCGTGTTGCAGCGCGATCTCGACTGGCTTCTGTCCAACCGCGACGCGCGCTTTGTCACGCCCGATCCCGACGCCATCGCCAGGACCACGCCCGAAGGCTTCCGCAAGGTGTGGGAACCGCTGCTGAAGCAGGGGCCGGTCGAAGTGATCGTGTTCGGCGACTTCAAGCGGGAAGACGGCATTGCCGCGCTGGAAAAGACCTTCGGGGCCCTGCCGGCGCGCGATCCCATTCCGGCCGATGCCGCCGCGCGGACTGTCGCGTTCCCGCCGCCCAACGATACGCCGCTCGTCCTGCACCATCGCGGCGATCCCAACCAGGCGGCGGCGGTCGTCGCGTGGCCGAGCGGCGGCGGCGTTCAGGGGCTCAGTGAATCCCGTCAGCTCGAAATCCTCGTCCAGCTGTTCAACAACCGCCTGTTCGACGCAATGCGCGAACATGCGGGGGCCAGCTATGCTCCGCAAGTGACGTCGGAATGGCCTGTCGACATGCCGAGCGGCGGGCGCATCCTCGCCTTCGCCCAGCTCGAGCCGAAGGCCGTGCCGACCTTCTTCGCCGAGGCGGAGAAGATCGCGTCCGATCTCGCCGCGGCGCCTCCCGGCGAGGACGAACTGGCGCGGATCACCGAACCGCTCCGGCAGAAGATCAGCCGGGCTTCCACCGGCAATGCCTTCTGGATGTATCAGCTCGAAGGCGCGGCTTACGATCCGGCCCGGGCGGAGAAGCTGCGCAGCCTTCTGACCGACTATACCCAGACCACGCCGGCGAAGATGCAGGAGCTTGCCCGCAAGTACCTCACCAGCCGGGCGGGCTGGCGGCTGGCGGTGATTCCCGAAGGGCAGGAACTGGCGAAAACGGGCCACTGAACCCATATCCCGCCGGGGCACCCGATTACAGTGAGCGGTTTTCCGCGCTGGCCTTGCGCGCATCGCGCGGCTATGGGCCCCGCAGATGGATTGTTCCCGTAAAGGGAATGCGGGCTGGTCCCAAGCCGGCCTTGCGCCGTTCCGGTGACCCCGGAACACGGATTTGGAGAGTAACAGTGGCCAAGAACTGGACCCCGGATGGGTGGAAAGCCTTCGAGGCGAAGCACCTGCCGAAGTATGAAGACCTCGCCGCGCTGGAAGCGGCCGAAAAGACGCTGTCGACCTATCCCCCGCTGGTGTTCGCGGGCGAGGCGCGCGCGCTGCAGGCCGAGCTGGCGGAAGTGTGCCATGGGCGCGGTTTCCTGCTCCAGGGCGGCGATTGCGCCGAAAGCTTCGCCGAATTCCACCCGAACAACATCCGCGACACCTTCCGCGTGCTGTTGCAGATGGCGATCGTCCTGACCTTCGCCAGCAAACAGCCGGTGGTGAAGGTCGGCCGCATGGCCGGCCAGTTCGCCAAGCCGCGCAGCGCGCCGACCGAAACCCAGGGCGGCATGGAACTGCCGAGCTACTTCGGCGACATCATCAACGGGATCGACTTCGATCCCGCGCAGCGCACCAACGATCCCGAACGGATGATCCGCGCCTACAGCCAGGCGGCGGCGACGCTCAACCTGCTGCGCGCTTTCGCCGGGGGCGGCTATGCCAACCTGCGCCAGGTCCACCAGTGGACGCTGGACTTCATGGGCCGCAGCCCCTGGGCCGAAAAGTTCAAGGACGTTGCCGACCGCATCGGCGAGGCGCTGGACTTCATGGAAGCTTGCGGGATCGACGCCAAGTCCGTGCCGCAGCTTCAGGCGACGAGCTTCTACACCAGCCACGAGGCGCTGCTGCTCCCCTACGAGCAGGCGCTGACCCGGCAGGATTCGCTGACCGGCGACTGGTACGACACCAGCGCCCACATGCTGTGGATCGGTGATCGCACCCGCTTCGAGGGTTCGGCCCATGTCGAGTATCTGCGCGGTGTCGGTAATCCGATCGGAATGAAGTGCGGCCCCAGCCTGGAGCCGGACGCGCTGCTCAAGATGCTCGACACGCTCAATCCGGGCCGCGTGCCGGGGCGGATGACGCTGATCAGCCGTTTCGGCCACGACAAGGTCGAGGCGGGCCTGCCCCGGCTGGTCCGTGCCGTCCAGCGCGAAGGCCATCCGGTGGTGTGGAGCTGCGACCCGATGCACGGCAACGTCATCAAGGCGGAAAGCGGCTACAAGACCCGTCCGTTCGACCGCATCCTGGCCGAAGTGAAGGGCTTCTTTGCCGTCCACCGGGCCGAAGGCACCCATGCCGGCGGCATCCACATCGAGATGACCTGGCAGGACGTGACCGAATGCACCGGCGGCGCCGTTGCCATCACTGACGAGCGCTTGGCCGATCGCTACCACACGCATTGCGATCCGCGGCTCAATGCGGCGCAGTCGCTGGAGCTGTCGTTCCTCCTGGCCGAAATGCTCAACCTCGAGGCCGAACAGCGCCGCGCCGCGGCCTGATCCGTATCGAAGCAAGTATCCGTGGCGCCGGCCGAGCCCGGCGCCACGGAATGCGTATGGGCATCGGAACTATATAGGTATTTATACTTATACGTATATTCCGCCGGCGGAAATGCAAGCGGGGTAGACCGTCTCTCTTGATTATGGGGGATGGGATATTGCGTTCAAGGCTGTCCTTTGGGGGACCTTTGCTCGCCGGCGCTTTGTGGCTGGCGGCTGCGCTGCCCGCGTTCCTTGCCTATCGCTATATGGACGTAAGTTTTCCTGTCTGGCTGCCCAGCGGGATAGCGGTGGCGGCCTTGATGCTGGAACCGCTGCGCAGATGGCCGGCCATCGTGGCACTGATCGCTGGCGGCAGCCTGTTACTCAACCTGATGCTCGGGTTGCCTCCAGTGCTTCTTGGGTCTCATTTTGTTGCCAATGTCCTGCAGCCGGCCCTGACCGCGCTGCTGCTGCGGCGGCTGGTTCGCGGCGCACTGGTCGATACCATGTCGCTTCGGGACCTGATCGGCTTGACCGGTGCCGCGCTGGCAGGCGCGCTGCCGACTGTGCTGCCTCTGATTTTCGTGCTCGGAAATCCGTTTCCCTATGCCGTCGAATATTACCTGATGACAGTGCTCGGGACGATCATCGTCACCCCTCTGGCCCTGAACCTGCGCCACCAGATCGCGCGGCGCCGGGAAGGGCACATGTGGCGGCACATCGCGCAACACACCGCGATTGGCGCGGCGCAGCTCGGGCTGTCCTATGCCGTGATGGGATTTGCGGATTTCCCGCTGCTGTTCCTGTCTGGTGCGGTGATCGTAATCACGGTTGCGCGATTCGGCCAGATCGGCGCGTCTGAAGGGATTTTTGCGCTCGGGCTGGCCGCCACCTTGCGTTCGGCGGGCGGGGCCTCTCCCCTTGCTTTCCTCGATCTCTCCCCCGGGGAGGCGGTCGTCTATCTCCAGTGTTTCATGCTGGCGGTGACGGCCGTCTCCCTGCCGCTGGCGGCCCTGCTCAACGACCATAACCGGCTGGCCCGGCGGCTGGCCGCTCGCAACCAGGAATTGCAGCACGACATGACAGTGTTCGCCCTGGCGGAGACGCTGGCCAGGATCGGCCGCTGGCGGCTCGACCTGAAAACGGGAAAGGCCAGGTATTCGACCGAACTCAAGCGGATCTTCGGCTATGCCGCAGATGCCGATGTGAGTTTCGAGCAGTTGGCGGAGGCCACGTCCGATCATGGCGAGGCTTTTCGCACGTTGCTGAAGACCAGACTGAAGAGTCGCAATCCCTGGCGCCGGGAAGTGACGATCCGCCGTCTCGATGGCCAGGAACGCACTGTCGAAACGATTGCCGTCAACGTGTTCGATGCCGATGGCCGCGCGCGAGAGAATGTAGGCGTGGTTATCGATGTGACCGAGCAACGCCAGCGCGAGGCCGCGCTGTGCGACGAGCGGGCGCGGGCCATGCGGCTGGCGGCCGAAGCCAATGTGCTGGCGCAGACCGATCCGCTGACAGGGCTTGCCAACCGCCGCCGGACATTGACCCAGCTCGAAAAATGCGTCGATGCCTCCCAAGGCGAAAACCGGCTCCTTTCGCTGGTCGTCTTCGATATCGATCACTTCAAGCGGATCAACGACGGGTTCGGCCATCAGGTCGGCGACGAAGTGCTGGTGCGGGTTGCCGAGATCACCCGCCAGCAGATGCGCGACAGCGACCTGCTTGGCCGCACGGGCGGTGAGGAGTTCGTCTGGATGCTGCCCGGAGCCGATGCGGAAGTGGCCTGCGCCGCAGCGGAACGGCTGCGCCAGGCGATCGAGCGGGACAGCGCGAAGGATGACCTGCCCGGCGTTACGGTCAGCGTCGGCCATGCGACCGTTCGCATCAACGACAATGCCGACACCCTTTTGGGACGCGCCGATACCGCCCTTTACGAGGCCAAGCGGCATGGCCGCAATTGCGTGACCATGGCGGCATAACGGCACGATTTTCGGAAGGTTGGCTGGGGCGGCAGGATTCATGTCGATTCAATAAAATATAATAAAAACAAGTGCATGAATCCCATTAAATTCTAACGTGCCGTAATCCTACCCACAATTCTACCAACTTCGCGTGTTGGCTGTCTCACACAGTCTCATGTTGTCTCATTGCGTCAGATATGGGCGGCGCATCGTGGCGGGCAAGGGCGTGGCAGGAAATCGTCCTGCACTGCAAATGTCGAAGTCTAAGGGGACGCGTCTTTTCCTGGTGGGGGTGGATGGCATCAAGGCCAGCCTGTTGCAGCGGCTATCGCGCGGGCGATCGATCCGCTTCAGCAATACACTGACCGAAGAATGGTTCGAGCAACTGGCCAGCGAGCGCCGGATTATTCGCTATCTTCGCGGACGGCCCATTCGCCAGTTTGTACGAATTGCCGGACGGCGTGCCGAAGCATTGGATTGCGTTGTCTATGCGACGGCGGCGCGGGAACTCGTGACGGCAAATCCCGACAGGCGCGAAGAGGAATTGGCGAGCCGGGCCACCCCAAAGCGAGCGCCCTCAGTTATTAGGTCCAAGTGGTTGGGGTAGATAGATTCTGTTGAAAAGAATGCCCCGAGATTGACTTGTCAGCCCAACCGCGCTGTTCTTTCTATGTTCTATAGAGGGGGCGAATCATGGAAATTGAAATTGGTAGTGTCGTCATGCTGAAATCCGGTGGGCCTGCGATGACGGTCAAAAGCACCTTTGGCGCGACGGTGACTTGCGTTTGGCAAGACAGCGATGGGAAACTTAATGAGGCGGCGTTCGATCAGGCGTTGTTGAGGGACGGTTCGGTCAAAGTTTTGATTGGGTGAGGGTTGCCTAAACGAAACTGTAGATGTTTATACGTGGCGATCTCCGCGCTACGTGAACCAAACGGACAAGGTTAGCTTTGCACGTTTGTCACAATTTCATAGTCGCAAGTGGCCGGATCGAGGTTCGCGCCAAGCAAGCTAACATTCATTCCGCCAAAGCCATTGCGCGCTCGATAACGCATCAGAAGTCGATAGGCGCCATCGCTACCAACGAACACAATGGTTTTTATATGCTCGAATGAGTCCGGTTCGCGGAGCGTATTCTTAAACTCGGCAACCAATCGGAGGTGCTGGCCTGTATCTGGATCAAGGCATGGCTTTGCTGGCTCGGATTTTGCCAAACTAGGATAAGCCCCAATAAGGAGGATCGGGAGAATCTTTAGTTTGTTGCTCATGCGACAGAAAATGCCGACACGATATTAAGAATTTACAATAGTTTTCCCATCGCCGCTGCCTCGTCCAGATACTGCGCCCACCATTCGAGCATCTTGGTATCCATCCGGTGAAGGCCGCGCGCTGAGTCAGACGTCTTTCATGAACTGCATGCGCCGATCATCGAGGAGTTCTTCGAGGTAGTTGAGCCCGCTCCGAGTGAAGGCAGTGACGGACTCTGCGGTT